>JBBSKE010000358.1:0-4305 GCA_038256595.1 Tepidiformales bacterium
ACGGTCGAGTACTGCACACAGCTGCCGGTCGGTGAGCGGCACCCCTACGGCGGGGACCTCGTCTTCACGGCCTTCAGCGGGTCGCACCAGGACGCCATCAAGAAGGGCTTCGAGGCCCTGGACAAGCAGGCCGCCGCCGAGGGAGTGCCCGTGCGCGAGCTGCCGTGGGGCGTGCCCTACCTGCCGATCGACCCGCTCGACGTCGGCCGCAGCTACGAGGCGGTCATTCGCGTGAACAGCCAGTCCGGCAAGGGCGGCGTCTCCTACATCCTCAAGGCCGAACACGGGCTCGACCTTCCCCGCCGCCTCCAGATCGAGTTCTCGAAAATCATCCAGGAGGCGAGCGAGGAGACCGGCACCGAGGTCACCCCCGCACAGATCTGGGAGACCTTTTCGAAGGAGTACCTGCCGTCGCTCCCGAAAGTCGAACTCCAGACCTACGAGATCGCGACCAGCAACTCGATGACCCAGATCACCGCGACGATGCGCATCGAAAGCGAAGTGCGCACGATCACCGGCGAGGGTAACGGCCCGATCGCCGCCTTCGTCCACGCCCTCCAGACCGGGCTCGCGCTCGATGTCGAAGTGCTCGACTACTCCGAGCACGCCATCTCCGCCGGCGCCGACGCCACCGCCGTCGCCTACGTCGAAGTGCGCGGCCCGGAGGGCATCAAATGGGGCGTGGGCATCGACAAGAACATCCTCGTCGCCTCCCTCCGCTCGGTCCTGAGCGCGGTCAACCGTTTGGAAGGGTAGGGCGAAAAGAGGACGCGGGAATGCGTTAGCCAGTTCCGCGTCCTCTGCTCACCCCGCACCGCGAAAAGGTTATGCAAGTAACTGTGGCCGGAAGCACCACCATCGCTCCCTAGTCCGTTGGCTCCGCGCCGGGCTCTTCTTCGTCCTCGCCGAAGAAGTCGTCGAGGAAGCCGTCGATCTCGTCGTTGAAGTTGTCTGGCAGGATGGCCAGCACGAACGGCGTGCCAGCGACCAGCTGGGTCGCCACCGGGGACGCGTCGATCTCGTCGCGGAAGTCCGGCGTAGGGAAGGCGACCAGCGCCACGAGGATCACCTGGCAGACCAGCACGCCCTTGATGAACCCGAACGCCCCGCCCGCCAGCTTGTCGACCGAGCCAAGATTCAGCGCCTCGGCCGTCTGGCGGAGGAGATGCGAGAGCACCTGTCCCGCGATAATCACGCCCGTGAACAGCGCCAGGAACGACACCAGGTTCGCCAGCGCCACGCTATCGACAATCGGGTGGACCTTCGGATAGAGGTCGTCGTAGAGCACGCCAGCGACCGGCACCGCGAGAATCACGGCGGCCAGCGACACCAGCTCGCGGATGAAGCCAGCGCTGTACGAGCGCCAGGTCAACAGGGCGATGACGGCGATGATGAGGATGGAAAGCCAGTTCACGGGCGGGAACCGCGAACCAGCGACGAAATGGCGGGAGATTTCGCGCAGGCGGGGTGCATACCCACAGCCTACGGGCGGCGCGCTCCGAATTCCATCGAAAGAGTGAGACGACACAAACCATTCGCATGAGGTTGGGCGGGCCGCGCCTCCCTACTATTCATTTCATCAAGAAACGCCGCGCACCCGCCGGCAGGAGATTCGAAATGGAACCCGTATCGCTCAACCGCACCGAAGCCCCCCACGCCCACCACTGGCTCATCGAAGAGGCCCAGGGCACGCTCAGCGCTGGCCGCTGTAAGCGCTGTGGCGCCGTCAAGCAGTTCAAGAACTGGCTCGAAGAAACCGACTTCGTGACCAACGAAGAGTATCGCCAGCTTGCCGCGTAATCCGCGCCAGGCCAGCCGCCTCCGTGCCACGCAGTCCGCAGAGAAGCCCGCGCACCAGCAAGGGGTTCTCCGATGTGCCTCGAATCGGCCGCTCCCGTAACGAGCCTGCTCCCCCGCCACCGGGACAACCAAGTCACGCGAGCGACCGAGTCGAGCACACCACCGCAGGGTGTGGCAAAGCCACTCAGATGACCGTCAGCGGTCGATCCTCTCGCGCCGAGTCGTCCCCAGGACTAAGAGCCTGGTCGCATCGACTCCGCAGTGCCTACCACCGCGCGAGATAGAAGCCAAACCCCATCGTCCCCCGGCCCCAGCGCACATACGCATCGTTCCAGGCGCGAATCCGCGTGACCATCGCCTCGCAGTCCGGGTCGCCCGGGTTGGCGGCCACGTATCGCTCGATCGCGCTCGCATAGCGGCCCTCGTACTCGTCCCATTCGTCCTGGTTCGAGGTGCAGGAGTAGAGCAGCGTCAGCCCGGCTGCGCGAATCGCCGCGACGTTCTCCGCATGGCTCACCATCTCCTCCACGCCGATGCCCGTCGCCTCGAGATAGTCCGCGTCCGGCGCTTTCTCCCAGGAGCCCTCGCCGATGAGCATTAGGCCGCCGGGGCGTACATATTTCGGCAGTTCGGCGAGCGAACCCGCCAAACCACCAAAGATCCCCGTCGCTCCTGAGCAGATAGCGAGGTCGAACGAGCCGTCCGCGCCGATATCGCTCGCATCGCCGAGGTGGAAGGCGAGGTTCGGCGATTCCGCGAGCCGCTTGCCCGCGTATGGCGAGCGGTCGATGCCGAGGCCGGTCGCCTCGAAGCGGCGGCAGAAGGTTGCCAGCATTTCGCCGTTGCCGCAGCCGAAATCGATGATTCGCGCGCCGGGCGGCAGGTCCATCAGCGAAGCGATCACGTCCAGCTTCGCGCGCGTCACCGGCGACCAGAACTCGTGGATCGAATGGGCGATGCCTGAGAATTTGTAGGCGTCCATAGTCACCATCCCTCCAGTATCGGAGTCTCGCAGTATCCGGCATTCTGCCGCCGCACTCGAACGGCAAGGCCCGTTACGCCGCTCGCCCGCGTCGCAGTGGTACGATGGATGGATGCCCGCGCTGCCGATCGATGCAGCCGGCGAAGGAGACGCGAATGCCAGAGCCGCTGCAATTCCCCGGGCGCCCTTCCCCCGAACCCGAATCCGCTCCCGAACTCGACCTGCTGGACCCGGTCGTCGAATTCATCGCCGGGCTGCTCGAGATCCTCGAAGGCCGCCAGGCTGCCGATTGGGGGTCGCTCCAGGGAGGCATCAAGTCGCTGCTCGCGAAGCGGCCCGCGCCGAACGTACCGCCCGGGAGCACGCCCCAGGAGTTCGCCGCTGCCCTCGTGGAGGCCGCCCATAACTCCGAAGACGAAGGCGCGCTGCTTGCGATCAACGCGCTCCGCCTTGATTCCACCTGCGCCGACGCGTGGTCCTATCTCGGCGAAGACTGCGGCGAGGAGTTCGAACTCGCCATCATGCTCTTCACCCTCGCGCTCATGACCGCGCAGGAGACCCTCGGCGAAGACGCGACCACCCGCCTCGTCGGCCAGTTCTGGACCGAGCCCGAGACGCAGCCGTTCATGCGCGCGCTCGAAGGCCTCGCCAACACCTGCCAGGCCCTCGGCGACCTCCAGACCGCCGCCGCGCACTACAGCCTGATGATCGAGCTGAACCCGCAGGACCACCAGGGCGCGCGCTATCCGCTGGTCGCGATTCTGCTCCTCGCCGGCCAGGCCGAGGCCGCTGGGCAGCTCCTCCAGATCTACGGCGAAGACGAATCGCCCACCATGACCTGGGCGCGCGCACTCCAGTCTTATATGGAAAAGGGCGCTGGCAGCGAAGCCGATGCCTTCCTGAAGCTCGCGCTGAAGGCCGACCCGAAGGTCGCGAAGTACCTCAATGGCGAGGCCGAAGTCACCGCCCTGGCCGCCGAGGACGAAAGCGAACTCGAGTCGATCACCACCGCCATGCTCCTCCACGACGCCTGGACCCAGGCGCCCAAGGCGACCGAGTGGCTGCTTCTCGTCGAAAAGGCCGGCCCCTCGCTGGTCCTTCAGGACGCGCCGCCGGCCCCCGGAGTGCTCTTCGTGCCGCCCAGCAAGGCGAAGCGCGAAGGCCCCCGCAGCCTCGACTAAAAGCGGGAGCCGCCCGCAGGAGTAGCGCGTGTACCCACTCATCCCGGACCGGTTCCCGGTGCTCAAAGCGCCCGGCATGACCCTCCGCGCGCCGCTCCCGGTCGATGGCGACGCGTGGTTCGCGCGCCTCAACGATCCCGAATCGCTCGCCATGGCCGGCGACGACCCGGTAACCGAGCGCGAGGTCATCGACGAACTGATCGAGAGCATCACGCAGTCGTTCGAAGAGAAGGAGCGCATCCGCTGGGGCATCGTCCTCGACGGGATGGAGCATTCCATCGGCTCGATCGGGTTCGCCCTCGATTGGGACGAGCGCCGCGCGGACATCGGCGGCGCTATTGG
>JBBSKE010000359.1:0-4283 GCA_038256595.1 Tepidiformales bacterium
CGTTTCGATGCTGCCCTGCAATCGGTCTACGGCTTCGACCTGGCCGGCTTCGAAGTCGAATTCATCGCCGCCTCCGGTGGCACTGGCGCCGCGCCAACCACGCGTCCCCAGCAGACGGCCCCGACGGTCGCACCCACCACTCGGCCCCAGCAGACCGGCCCGACGGTTGCTCCAACGACTCGCCCGGCACAGTCGAACCCGACCGCGCGCCCCACGACGGTACCCGCCGTCGCGAGTTCGAACTCGGGCGGCGACGACGGGATCGACAAGGTCGCTGTCGGAGTGATTGGCCTTGCGGTGCTCTTCGCGCTCCTCGGCGTGTTCAGTTTTCTCCTGGCGAACATGCTCGGGAACAACCGGCGAACTCCGGTGATGGGTCCCGGCCCGAATCCGCCGCCACTGCCGCCGCCGGTCGATTGGACGCGCAAGGACCCGGAGTAGCCGCACATGGGGCGCAATTCGCTGCCGTTTGGGGTTCCCGAACGGCAGCGAAAACGGGCTTGTTGGGGGCCCTATGACTGCCAGATTAATTCTCCGACGCAAGCCGCCCGGGGCGGTGGAAGCAAGCGGATCTGAGCGTTAACGTTCAACCATGGCCGTCGCTCAACCGCCCAAAGAGGCGACCCTCCGCTCCATCGCCCTCTCTGTCTACGTCCCGACGCTGCTCTTCGCCATCGGCCAGGGCGCCGTCATCCCGATTGTCGCCCTCGCGGCGAAGGACCTCGGCGCGGGCATCGCGATGGCCGGCCTGATTGTCGCGCTGCGCGGCATCGGCATCCTCGCCTTCGATGTCCCGGCGGGCTGGCTGGTGGGCAAGTTCGGCGAACGATTCGCGATGGCTTTCGGCACGATCCTCGTCATCGCCACGCTGATCGGCTCGGCCGTTGCGCCGAACCCCTGGGTCTTCGGGGCCTGCTCGTTCCTCATGGGTTGCGCCTGGTCGATCTGGCTGCTCGCGCGCCTCACCTACGTGAGCGAAATCATGCCCGTCCACATGCGCGGGCGGGCACTTTCGACGCTCGGCGGCATCAACCGCGTCGGCAGCTTCATCGGCCCGTTCCTCGGCGCCGGGTTTGCCGTCTGGGTGGGCCTCGACGGCGCCTACATCATCCACATCATCACGGCGATCATCGCCTGCGGCCTGCTCCTCGTGCTCGTGAAAGACAACGAAGGCGAAATCCTGCCCGCCGGCCACAGCCACGGCAACTTCGTCCAGGTCGTAAAGGACCACAAGAGCGTGTTCCTCACGGCCGGCGTCGGCGTGCTGGCCATCCAGACGTTGCGCGCCGCCCGCCAGGTCGTCCTGCCGCTCTGGGCCGACCACGAGGGTCTCGGCGCGGGCGCGGTGAGCGTCATCTTCGGCATCTCGATGGGCATGGAGATGCTCCTCTTCTACCCGGCCGGCAGCGTGATGGACAAGTACGGGCGTAAGGCCATCGCCCTCCCCTGCCTCGGAATCATGTCGCTCGGGATGCTCCTGCTGCCGCTCACGCACTCGTTCTGGCCGATCGCGGTCGTCGGCGTCATCATCGGCTTCGGCAACGGCCTCGGTAGCGGCATCGTCATGACCCTAGGCGCCGACTTCTCGCCGCGAATCGGGAGAGCGCAGTTCCTCGGGGCCTGGCGCGTCTGCGGCGACCTCGGGACCGCCGGTGGCCCACTCGTGGTCGCGGGCGCGACGGCTGCGGTCACTCTGGGCGGCGCGTCGGTCCTGATGGCGGCGGTGGGAGCCCTCGGCGCCGCGCTCATCTTCTTCCGCATGCCCGAAACCCTCCAGCGCGCGCCCCAGCCGCCACTCCCGGTCGAACCCGAACCCGCGCCCACCGGCGGCAGCTGACTTCCACGCACCCGCCAGGATTACGGTTCGAAATGTCTCGCATCGGGTAGTACATTTTGCGATGATCAACGCCTAGTGTTGGAGCATGAGTTCGCAACCCGCGCACTACCGCACCCGTCCCCGCGAGGGCCTCACGCCACGCCAGAGAGAGGTCATCAGCCTCATCGCGCGCGGTCAAACGAACGCCCAGATCGCCGACGCCCTTGGGATTTCGCTCGACGGCGCGAAGTTCCACGTGAGCGAAATCATCGCCCGCTTCGGTGTCGAATCGCGCGAGCAGGCAGCCGAACTCTGGCGCCAGCAACGTCGGCCCGGCGAGAGAATCCACGCACTATTCGCGCTGCCTTTCGGTGCGAAGGCGCTCGGCGCAACCGTAACGGCCGCGCTGGTAATCCTGGTCATCGGAGTCGCCGTTGCGCTCTCACTCGGCGGTGACGATAATCCCTCGCCGTCGCTCCCGGACAACGAGCCAACCGCGGCCGTCAGCGCAACGTCTCCGACGCCCGGCACGCCAATCGCGGACGCGACTCCGCAGTCGATCGATCCGGCGACGGTCCTGCGACCGATACGCCTCGTCAACGTGGACACCGGCGAGGAGCGAACACTGCCGGTGACCTGGGGGCCAATGTCCTGGTCGCCCGACGGAAAATTCGTTGCCGTGTCCGGCGAATCGAGCACGGCCATTGTCGAAACGGCCACCGGTCTGGTCCGGGTGCTCTCCGATCGGCCCTCGCGAAGTGTTGCCTGGTCGCCTGGTGGTGAGCGAATCGCCGTCTCCGAATATGCCGTCGATCTTGCCGGCAAGAGCCCTTTGGCAGCGCGGACAGCAATTTTCAATCCCGAGGGGCATCTGCTGCATGAGCTTGCGGGCGCAGGCTCATGGCTGGACTGGAGCCCGGATGGGGCGATGCTCGCGAGCGTCGGCGGCGTCGTGCCGATGTGGGTGTGGACCGGTGGTCCCGAGCCGATCAATCTCGAGTCAGGCTTGCAGAAGTATCGTTGGCTATCGGACGGACGCCTTGTAGCCATTGAGGCAGTCGCGGGCAGTTCGTCGCCATCACGCGGAGTCCTGCTCGAATTTCGTGCAGGCTCTCCCGGAACCTTCGCCCGTGTTCGCGAAGTGCGCATCGCAACGTATTGGCCCGAGGTCTTCATCACCGCGGAAGGCGACATTGTCTCGAACGCCGACGAGGAGACCGTCTGGACCCACCTCGCCTCGCCCTTGGGACGCTCGGCCTCCTGGCCGGGTACGAGTCTCGGCTACATCGCCAACGCAGCCTCCTGGCCGGCGTCATCGGGCGACCGGACGCTCGTGGTTCGCGGCCTCTGCAGCGCCGAGGAGCAGCTCATGGTCGTCGGCCCGGACGAAGCGAGTTATCGACTCAGCGGCGGCGGCGTCTCGTCCGCCGCATGGGCACCCGACGGTTCGCGCATCGCGATAACCCGCGGCTTCGAACTGAGCGTCGTGCAATCGGACGGCAGCGGAGAGCGCGTCGTCTTCACGGACGTCCACGCGCCCGCTGAGCCTATCTGGTCGCCGGATGGAAAATGGCTCGCGTTTGTCGGTTTCTTCGGTGGCTGGGGCCGCTGCGACTAGCCCTCCGTTTGGCTCCATCCACCCGCCTTCCCACTGCTGCGATGGCTCTGCAACGCTGCGGTTCCTCCGCGAGACCCCTGCGGCATGGCTTCGCGCGTACTGTCAGGACAACAGTCGCAGCAACGGAAAAAGCACCGGAGGACAGCTATGCATACAGTAACTACCACATCGCTTGAGGCTCGAAACACCCTCAACGTCGTCAGCGAATCCACCCTTATTGACGCCGAGGCCGCAGCCGACCGGCTCCGATCCTGGGCCGCGGTCATGTCCGCTGAGCATTCGGGCGAGCCGTTTATCCGCTTCGAAGACTCCGAGTGGTCCGTCCATGTCATCGCGGGCGAAGGCGCCCAGGACGACCCCGAAGCGGGTGTCGAGTCCGAAACCATCGCCGCCGGGAGCTTCATCCTCATCAGCGACGTCGATTTCTACGGCATCGACAAGGCGCTCGACGCCCTCGACGAGTACATTCTTGCGAGCAATACCAGCCGCAACCTCGGGCCGCTGGAGTTCCATTCGCACGCCGGCGGAGGGTTCGCAGTGGGCACCCTCGCCGTCCCGGTGAAGGGCGACCTGAGCGGCCTGCCCACCGAAATCGAGTCCGTCGCCGCGCCGGCACTTGGCCTGCCGGATGGCGGGGTGGAGCACCCAGTCGAAGAGTTCGACGAAGAGGCGATTCCCGTTCGCGCTCCTGGCGTGGGTGCGCCGCTCACCGCCATCGCCATCACCTCCCAGGTCGGGAGCATGGGCGAAACGGTCGCCTATCTCGCGGCTGCGGAACTCGGCTGGCGCTATTGCCGCGACTCCATCGTCCAGGAGGCAGCGGCCGCCGACCCGGAGGTCGAAGTCGAC
>JBBSKE010000360.1:0-4280 GCA_038256595.1 Tepidiformales bacterium
GCACCTCGGCCCATACCCTCAGTCCTCATACTTCAGTCCTGTTCAACTCGAACTCAGCACACAGCACTCTAAACTCTACCCCATGACCGACCCCATCGACCTGCGTGTCGCCACCTTCAACATTCGTCACAACGAAGACCGCTACGAAGAGCGCCGCCCGCTGCTGGCTGCCGCCTTCGCCGCCATGGACGCCGAAATCGCCGGGCTCCAGGAGGTCACCTTCGATGGATTCGAACAGGACGACCTGCTCGCCGATTCGGTCCTGGGGCGCGCCTACCGCAGCCTGCGCGCCGAAGCCCAGGCCTTCCCCGGCAACGGGACAACGATTCTCGCCGGCAAGGGCGAAGTGCAGAAAGAGGAGATCCTGCGGCTCAGCCCGCAGCGGGCGATCCAGCGCGCGCTCATCATCCTGCCCGGCCTGCACACGCTCTGGTTCGTGAACACGCACCTGCACCATAAGAAGGAAGAGCCAGAAGTTCGCACGGCACAGGTCCAGGCGCTGGTCGATTGGATGGCAGAGGCGCCAGCCGCGGATGCCGCGATCGTCACCGGCGACTTCAACATGCCGCCGACCGAGCCCGGCTACGCGGTCATGACCGCAAACGGCTACCGTTCCGCGTTTGTCGAGGCGAACGGCGCCGAGCCCGCGTTTACCCGCCCCAGCGGCATCATCGCCCCGAACATGGACACCGATAACAAACGCGCGACTTTCGACTACATCTGGGTCAGCGGCGCCATCGAGGTGCGCCGCGCCTGGCTCGCCGCGAACGAACACGCTCCCGGGGATACGTCGCTCTTCCCCAGCGACCACTTCGCCGTTGTCGCCGAAGTGGTCATCGGGGAATCGGCCGAACGTTAGAGCTTGGCCGCTCGCTTTGCTTCTTCGAGTTTCGGCAGCACCACGTCCGCCGTGGCCGAGGGCAGGCTGAAGATGCAGCGCGTGACGCCCGCCTCAGCCAGCTGCTCGATCGACCGCTCGTCCGGGCGCACACCGAAGAACGACACGGGAATCGGGCCGCGCCCGGCAGCCTTCGCCATCTCCTGGAGCTCCGCGATCTTCGGGCCGAGGTCGTCCGGGCGGATGCGGTTCGGCATCCACTCGTCGCCCCATTCGACGACTCGCTCGAAGGTGCGCGTCCCCTGCCCGCCGACGACGATCGGCGGATACGGCGTCTGCTTCGGCTTCGGATAGCTCCACATCTTGTCGAAGTTCACGTAGTCGCCGTGGTACTCGGCCTCCTCCTTCGTCCAGATCTCCTTCATCGCGAGCATCCGTTCGCGCAGGATCTTCCAGCGCAACGAGGGCTTCGTGCCGTGATTCTCCATCTCCTCGAGGTTCCAGCCGCCGCCCACGCCGAAGAGGAAGCGGCCGTTCGAGAGGTGGTCGAGCGACGCCACTTCTTTGGCGAGCGTGATCGGGTCGCGTTCGATGACGAGGCAGATGCCGGTGCCGATCTTGAGGGTGGTGGTCACCGCCGCCGCCGCGCCGAGGCCGACGAACGGGTCGAGCGTGTGCCAGTACTGCTGCGGCAGTTCCGCGCCGCCGCCCCAGGGCGAGATCCGGCTCGCGGGAATGTGCGTGTGCTCCGGGAACCAGAGCGATTCGAAGCCGCTGTCCTCGCACGCCTTCGCGATTTCGACCGGGCCGATGGAATAGTCCGTAGGGAAAATAAATGCGCCGAATTTCATCGCGGCACCTCCGGGGTTGGTGGAGGACTCCTAACCAACTCGCGGGGCTCGTGCTCAGCCGTGGCTGGCCTAGGAAGCGAGTTCCCAGCCCGAGATCTCGGCGACGTCGCGCAGCATGTGGCGTAGGAAGCCCTGCTGGGGCAGGTCGAGGTCGTCGAACATCAGGCGAACCTCGACGACTGGCTGCACGATCTTCTCCGGCCGCCGGCGATTCCGGAGCGGCGCTGGAGCATTCTCAACCGGCGCCGGCTCGCTCTCCGGGGCAGCTTCCAGTTCAGAGCTTGTAGCATCTTCGGCTGCGGGTTCGGTTGCGTCGTCCGCGGGCGCCTCGGCGGCTGGTTCTTCGTCAGTGGATGCGCCAGCCTCTTCGTTGTCCGCGGCTGCCTCCGTCACGCCAGCTTCGTCGTCGCTCGCGACATCCTCTTCTGCTGCGGCCGCCTCGGACTCGTCCGTGGCCCCCTCGTCGCTCGATTCGGTTTCGTCTTCGAGTTCTTCGTCTTCATAGCCGAGGACGAACGCCGGGAGCGTCGCGCTGAAGCCACCATAGCGCACGAGCAGCTCGATTTCGCCCCGCAACGAATCGGATTCGACCTCGATCTTCGCGCCACCGGCCGAAAGATCGCAGATGACCGCCGAGATGGTCCCCCGGCTGCCTCGTGGGCGAACCTCGCACTTCACGCGCACCGGGAGGCGGGGGTCGCGGCGATTGTCGCTCGGCACCCAGCCCCGGGTGATGGTGAAGCTGTCGCTGCCATCCTTTTCGCCCGCGTAGGTGCCTTCGGCCATCATCTTCTGGTTCGCCACCTTCGCCAGCAGGACAACGAATGCATTCGGGGTCAGCGGGGGAAGGTCCGGGCGCATCTCGGCGGAGATCGCGCCGGCTCGACCGGTCATCCGGCCCACGCGCGGCACATTCGCCTCGCCGTTACGGTGGACGATGACAACTACGGTGCCAGGGCCGGGCGTTATTCTCATACGCAGGGTTTTCGACATGACCATGAGGAAATGAAGACCTCGTACGTTCGTGATTCAAATTTCCGAGCCGCCGGGCGTGAAAAAGGCGCCACCATCGCTGGTGACGCCTCTTGAGTTGGTGCTGACGGGGACGAAATTGGCTCCGTCCCTATGGAATTAGACGAGGGCCTCGTCGATGCGCTTCTTGAGCTCGCTCTTCGGCCGGAAGCCGACGATTGTGCCCTTCAGCTCGCCGCCCTTGAAGATCATCAGGGTCGGAATGCTGCGAATGCCGTACTTGGTCGGCACCCCGGGGTTCTCATCGGTGTTCATCTTGACGAAGTTCACCTTGCCGGCGTACTCCTCGCTGAGTTCGCCGACGATCGGGGCGACCATGCGGCATGGGCCACACCAGGGCGCCCAGAAGTCCACGAGCGTGGGCAGATCGCCCTTGATGACATCCGCTTCGAAGTTCGAATCGGTGATTTCTTTTACATCGGACATTGTAGTTTTCCTCCTGGACCGGGGGATTTGCGATCTCGCCGGTCACTGTTACGATGTACACAGTATACCCATGGGGGGTATGCGCTGACAATACCCCCGGGAGAAATAAACGCCATGGAACAGGTTCCCACGAAAAGCCTTCTCGACCGCCTCGCCCGCGTGGAGGGTCAGGTCCGCGCCGTCCGCAAGATGATCGAAGACGATCGTGACTGCCCGGACGTGCTGAACCAGCTCCTCGCTGCGCGCTCCGGGCTCGAACAGGCCGGCCGCATCGTCCTCGAAAACTACGTCGATAACTGCCTCACGCAGCGCGCCGAGCTGCCCCAGTCCACACTCGAAGAGATCCGCGACACCCTCCGCCTCTGGAGCAAGTACAGCCCCTCGGTCGGCTAATCTTGCGCTTCTCGTTCGCGGCCTGATCGCTGGTTGGAACAGTTTTGACCCGGACAGTTAACACCTCCCTATTGCTAGGCCCTATACGCATTGCTAGGATCCCTGATAGGGAGTGGCTGGCATGGAGACAGGACCTGTTCTCGTGCTGAACCAGAACTACGAGCCGTTGAACGTTTGCAACGTGCGGCGCGCGGTCGTGCTTGTGCTCGGTGGCAAAGCCGAGGTCATCGAAATGGCCAACCAGGTCATCCGCACCGCCACTCGTTCGCTCCCGCTCCCTTCGATTATTCGCCTCGTCAGCATGGTCCGACGCCCCCGGCCGCGTGTGCGCCTCACCCGCAAGGAGATCTTCGCGCGGGATAACTGGTGCTGCGCCTACTGCGGCAAGCAGACGCGCGATCTCACCCTCGACCATGTCATGCCCCGCTACCGTGGTGGCCCGCACACCTGGGAGAACCTCGTGGCCGCCTGCAAACCCTGCAACCATCGCAAGGCGGGCCGCACCCCGGGCGAAGCGCGAATGCTCCTCGGCCGCGAACCGGCGCCTCCGCGTGTGTCTATTTACCACGCGTTCTTCCCTTACCTGGGTGCGCGCGAAGAGTGGCGCCCATTTGTGCCCGGCTACGATGCCCCAGCCGCCGGCTGATCGCCCGAGCAGTCCAGCCTCGGGTGCCATGGCCACCAGCCACCCCCGTGTCCGAACCCCGAGTGGAAACGAGGGGTCGTCATGATTCGCCCAC
>JBBSKE010000361.1:0-4271 GCA_038256595.1 Tepidiformales bacterium
AGTTCGCCGAAGAGGTGCTGAAGCCCCTCCGCGCGGGATAGGCCCGACGGACGACACGCGAAACAGGGGAGCCACCGTGGTGACTCCCCTGCTCGAATGTTGCGGTTGTCGCGATGCCAATCTATGCGTCTTGCTTCGTACAAACGTAGTACACGTTCATGATGTCGCCCTCGACGCGGCTTACGGTCACCGCCGGGAACCCCGCATCGGCGAGCATCTGCTGGGCGAGTTCTTCGCCCCACAGCGTGCCCAGCCCGGCGCCGCCCTGGGCGAGCGAAACCGTCATGCAGTGGAAGAGCGAGATCGTGTAGAGCAGCGGCGCCGTCGGGTGGTCGACGTTCTCCTCGACGTGGCTCGAACCCGCCATATCGACCATCAGGTAGGTGCCATCCGGCCGCAACGCGCGCTGGATGTTGGCGAGGACGCGGCCCGGGTCGGCCTGGTCGTGGATGGCGTCGAAGGCGGTGATGAGGTCGAACTCCTCGACGGCGTCGAGCGTCGCCACGTCGATTGCCTCGAAGGTGGCGTTGATAATGCCCCGGCGCTTCGCCTCGGCGCGTGCCACTTCGAGCGCCTGGTCCGAGAAGTCGATGCCGACGAAGCGGCTGTTCGGGAACGCCTCGGCGAGGAGGTTGACGGCGTGGCCGGAGCCACAACCGATGTCAGCGACCGTGATCCCGGTTTCGAGCCGCTCGCGCAGCCCCGGTACGAGCGGGATGACACCGGGAATGAGCGCCGCATCGAACACGATGCCAGTCTCCTCCGCCATCACGCGGTGGAACTCCGGCACGGCCGAATAGGGCACGCCGCCGCCGTTGCGGAAGCTCTCGAGGATCTGCCCCTCGATCGCTCCCAGGAGTGGGATGTACTGCGCGATCGAGGCGAAGTTGCCCGGGCCGGCCGCGCGCGTCAGGCTCGCCGCGTGTTCGGGCGGCAGCGTGTAGGTGCGATCGAAGGCGTCGTACTCGACGAAGCGGGTGCTGGTCATTCCGTTGAGCCACTCGCGCACGTAGCGCTCGTTGAGGTTGGCAGCGTCGGCGATTTCCTGGCTGGTCGAGGGCGGGAGCGTGGCCATGGTGTCGAAGAGGCGGGTCTGGTGACCGACGCTGAGGAGCATCGCAGTGAAGCCGCTGCTGAGCGTCTGGAAGACCGTGGCGCCGAAGGCCTCAGCCTTCGCCATGTCGAATTCGGTGCGGGACAGGGTTGCAGTAGACACGTGGGACAATCTCCATCTGGTTTGTTCGCCCGCCGGGAGCGGTGAGTTGGCCGCCGGCGAGCGATATATCGATAGTGCCAACTGCAGAGCTGCCCTACGTCCGCGTACACACGTGTCTATCAGCGGCTCGCACGCAGGCCGCTGGCGACGAACACGCAGGTCACTGGCGGCCAACACGTAACCGACTGTTGCGCGACTGTGAGGGAGTGTGCCAGCGTGGCGCAGCACCCGATGCGGTAGTCGCAAGAGTCGAAACAGAAGCGCGCCCGCCTAACAGGGCGTGCGTGCCAGCGTGATATGGCACTCATTGCGACCGCAGCCCGCCAATCCCGGCATGGCCGATTGCCGCGCCGGCGGCCTCGTGCCACTCGCCGGGTCGCGAGCCAGCCAGCTCGGGGGCTTGGCTCCTGGAGTCTATTGGCACGCACTCCCTTACGGTCGCGCTTCTGTTGGCGACAGCAACTCAGCACTCCTACCCGGCCAGCAAGCCACGCTCAATCGCGAACAGAGTCGCTGTCGTCCTGGCGACCCGGCCGGCCGCGCCGAGCTTCCCGTAGATGGTCGTGATATGGCGCTCGACGGTGCGCACGCTGAGGACGAGCTCTTCGGCGATCGCCTGGTTGCTCTTCCCGCGCGCGAGCAGGGCGAGCACCTCGACTTCGCGTTCGGTCAGCGGTTCGCCGCCGGGACCACGGAGCGCCGGGGGGAGTACGACCAGCGGCGAGTCCGTGCCCGGCAGCCCCGGGACCTCTTCGATCGAGCCGATGCCACGCAGGAGGTCGCGAGCGATGAGCCGCTCGCGCAGCGCCTGCTTCGGCCGCTCCAGGGCGTCGAGAGAGGCAGCCAATGCGAGCCGCGCCTGGGCCGATTCATAGGGCGCGCCGTCGGCCCCGAGGATGTCGATCGCCTCTTCGAAGCAGTGCCGGGCGGACTGGTGGTCGCCTTCGGCCGCCGTGAGCACGGCGTGCGTGGCTGCTGCGGCCGCATGCAGTGGCGCTGTTCGAATCTGCTGCGCTGCGGCGACGAGGTCGCTGCAGTGCGCGCGCGCCGCCGGGAGGTCGCCCATCGCGATTGCGACGCGGGTGGCAAGCTCGAGCGCCGGCGCCCGTTCGATCCGGTTTTCGACCGGGATGCGGCGCAGGTAGCGCGTCAGCAGGTCGGCTGCGAGTTCGGTATCGCCACGCACGAAGGCGAGGTGGGCCCGCCCGACCTGCGCGAGCGGCTCCCGTTCAACGCGGGCGAACAATTCGTCGGCGTCTTCGAGTCGGCCCTGGCGCGTGCGCATCTCGGCCTTGCGGACGATGCTTTCGACCGCCATCGCGGGCCGCAGACGCGAGAAGATGTCGATCGAGGTCGTCAGTTCGCTTTCGGCTTCGCCCCATTGCCCGCGCCACATGAGCACAACGGCGAACAACGGCCGGCAGATGCTCGCCGAATTGTTCATTTTGAATCGCTCGCACATTGCGATGAACTGCTCGCACCACTGGCTGGCGCGGCTGTAGTCGCGCACCCGCGAGTAGGCGTCGATCAGGTAACAGGAGGCGACGATGGCCGAATCGGGCAGGTTCACTTCGCCCAGTGCGATGGCCGCATTCGCGAGTTCGAGCCGCCGCATTCCCACCTCGACCTGCCCTTCGCTCACGAGCGCGAGCCCTTCGAGCGCAATTCCCCGCATCTCGATGTTCGGTTCGCCCAGTGCCCGCCCGAGCCGCGCCGCTTCGCGCCCGGCCGCCTTCGCGAAGGTCGTGTCGTTGCGTTGCATCAAATAGAGATGGCCCTCGACGGCGGCCAGCATGCCCGCCTCTGGCACGTCTTCGCGGCCATCGAGCAGCTGACGCGCGCGCGATAACCAGCCATCCGCGATAGCGTCCTTGCCGTGCAGTTCGAATGCGTCGATAGCGAGGAAAATCGCGGCGCCGGCTGCAGCCACGCGGTCGCCGCGCTGGTGATAGAGCCGGTAGGCGCGCTCGTGTTCGGCGGCAATGAGGGGCAGGTCCGAGGTTGCCCACGCGGCCCGCGCCAGCCCGGCGGCACCTTCCGGCGAGTCCTCGATCGCGAGCGCGGCCGCGAAATGATCGCGCGCTTCCTCCCAGGCGAAGGCCCCCAGGGCAGCCTCGCCGGCAGCCAGGTGTGCAGATGCTTCGCTATTCATAAGGTCGAAGTATCGCCCGCCGGCGAGTGCCCGGCCTCCCACTTTCGTAGCACGCAACGTACCCACATTTGTCGCGGCGTTCGACGACAATCGCGACAGGAGATGTCGCGTTAGGGTGGCATGATCGTCGGCCGCGACTACGCGGAAGGAGCAATCGATGTTCGAAACTGAAGCCGAAATGACCGAACTCCAGGAACTGCTCGAACGGAGCATGTCCGGCGCCGGTGGCCACCTCACCACCATCGTCACCGGCGAACGCACCCTCAACGCTCACCAGGTCACGACTTATCTGCAGGGCGTGAAACACGTCTCGCTGGGTACGGTAAACAGCCGCGGCGAACCGATTGTCGCGCCGGTCGATGGCTGGTTCCTGCACGGCAAGTTCATCGTCAGCACGGCCGGCGATGCCCTGCGCGTGAAGCACATGCGCCGCACCCCGGCGGTCAGCGCCTGCCACCTCGATGGCGACAACATTGGCATCTGGGTGCACGGCAAGGCGACGATTCTCGCGAACGATGACCCGCTCGTACAGGAGTACGACCGCGCCGCGACGGCCGCGTACGGCTCCAGCCCATTCACCTTCGGCGAGAACATCGTGGTCACGCGCATCGACCCACGGGTGATGTTCGCGTACGCCTTCGTGCCATCGAAATACCCGGAATCGGCGCCCAAAGGTTAGCGAATCCCTAAGGGAAAGATACTAAATCGCAATCCAATTTGCGCTGATTTAACACTTCCTGTCCCGGGATCGTGCTATTTTGCTCTTGGCCGAATCCATCGCAGCGCGGTGGAACGGGGGACCCAACTACCTGGGGTGAATCGCCGCTTACAACGGCGTAGGTGAATCTCCCACACCGAACCCGTCAGCTAACCCCGCAGGCACGTCGGGAGAGGCATTTAGCC
>JBBSKE010000362.1:0-4227 GCA_038256595.1 Tepidiformales bacterium
AGTTTCGAGTTCGAAGTGCTGGGGCGAAAGCTGCTCGCTCGCGCGTTCGAGCACGACCGATTCGAGCCCAAGGCGGCGGGCGATGGCGATCGCGTTCGATTGTCCCGGCAGGCCGATCGTCAGCTTGTAGGTCGGGCTCAGCGTTTCGATGTCGAATTCCACCGAGGCGTTGCGCAGGCGCGGGTCGTTGTGGGCGAAGGCTTTGAGCTCGCCGTGGTGAGTGGTCGCGACGATGGTGCAGCCGCGTTCGAGCAGCGTTTCGAGCACAGCGCGGGCGAGTGCCGAGCCCTCGGCGGGGTCGGTCCCGGCGCCAAGTTCGTCGAGCAGGACGAGCGTGCCGGGCGCGGCCTTCGCAAGGATGTCCTTCACGTTCCGCATGTGCGAGGAGAAGGTTGAGAGCGACTGCTCGATCGATTGTTCGTCGCCGATGTCCGCGTAGAGGCGCGGATAGACCACGAAGCGGCTGGATTCGTCACAGGGCGCGGGCAGGCCGGATTGGACCATGAGCGTGAGCAGGCCGAGCGTCTTCAGGGCGACCGTTTTGCCCCCGGTGTTCGGGCCGGTGATGAGGACGGCAGAATAGCCGCCACCGACCGCGATATCGGTCGGAACGACGTCGCCGCGGAGGAGCGGGTGGCGGCCGGATTCGATGATTGTTGCGCCGTCGCGCCGGAGCCAGCTGTCGCCGTCGCCGGCCATCGGGAGCTCCGCTCGGAGCTTGCGGGCGAGGCGGGATTTCGCATTGATCGCATCGAGGCGGCCGAGCGTCATCACCGACCAGGTCGCTTCCTCTGCGCGCTCGCCGAGGAGGCCGGTGAGGTGCTGGAGGACACGGCGGACCTCGCGCTGTTCGGCGAGATGCAGCTCGCGCACCTGGTTACCGGCTTCGACCACGCCCATCGGTTCGAGGAAGATCGTCGCGCCGCTCGCCGAGACGTCGTGGACGATGCCCTGGATCTGGCCGCGATAGTCAGATTTGACCATCAGCACCTTGCGCCCGTTGCGCTCGGTCAGCAGGCCCTCCTGGGCGATGCCCCGGCGGACGGCGTCGGCAAGGGCGGCCGAGGCGCGCTGTTCGAGGCGGTCCTGGGCCTGGCGCAACTCGCGACGAGTCGTCGCGAGGATGTCGCTGGCGCTGTCTGCGACTTCGCCGCGGGGCGTAATCGAACGGTCGACCTCGTCGGTGAAGGTACGGAAGTCGGAAATTGACTCGGCGATGCGGGCGAGGCGCGGCACCCGGTCGCGCAGCCGTTCGAGTGCCTGGCGGGCGCGGAAGGCGGTGTGGAGCGTCTGGGCGGAATCGACGAGGTCGGTTGGTTCGAGCAGCTGGCCGATGTTGGCCGCCTGGATGGCGCCACGGATGTCTTTCGCTCCGGCGAAGGGCACGTCGATGCCCATCTGGTCGAGCTGGCGCATCTCCGCAGTCTCCCACTGGAGGACGGCAACGCCTTCGAAATCGCCGGCGGGGCGAATCGCGAGGCAGAGTTCGCGGCCCACGCTGAAGGCGGCCTCATCCGCCAGCAGGGCGAGTACCTTCTCAAATTCGAGCACGCGCAGGGTGTGATCATCCATGTGTATCGAGCATAGCCTTTCGGGTGCCAGGTTTGCGAATGCCGCAGCGGGAATCGGCCTCGGGCATCAATCGATTGCACGCCCGAGGACTCGACGGATGGGACATTGGAGCGTCGATTGACGAATCCCAATCGCGGATATATGTTCCTCGCGTCTGCGGAGGCACGCCCTGGCGGAGCGTGAGCAATCCTGGATGACTTGGAGCGGATAAGTCGAACTTGCTGCAGCAATTCCCGCCCGGTGCTTTCCATGCTCGCCCGTTTCGGCCGCGTTGCTCTGTTTTTGCTGGTGGTCCTCATCGTCGCAGTTTCCGTACCCGCAGCCGTCGCGGCGCCGGCGCTGCCCGCCTCGGCGAACTTCGAATTCGACCTCAACAATGCAACGGTCTCAGGCACCCCACCCTTCGGGGCGTACCCGCCCGGCGACCTTCAGCACGGATGTGAATTCCGGCCCGACATCTTCTCGCCAAATATCACCATTAGCGCTGGAGGTACGCTTGGCGGCGAGTGCAACTGGTCGCGGCAACCGGATTCCTTCTGGATCTGGAGCGAGACGTGGGTTGGGTCCTACTCGGGAACTGTCGCCTCGACCGGGCAGGCGACCTTCTCGCACTCTGCGACCCACACGATGGTCCACTCGTCCACGGATTTCACGATGACTTACAGCGTGACCTTTCAGGGCGCGACGACGTTCCACAGCAACACAGGAGGCGCAGGAACCGCTAGCTACACCTTCAGCCGGTCGTGTTCGCCTGGCACATCATTCTGCCTTCCTGAAGATACCCTCGCGTATGCGGGAACTGTTCCGTTTACCGTGACCTACACGCCGATTTCCGGGTCCGATGCACTGGTCGACCACATCGAGGTGGTCCAGGTGGTTCAGACGGCGTTGAACTCCGTGCCCCTGGTTGCGGACAAGACGACCATCGCGCGCGTCTTCGTGAGCAGCCTGGCCGAGTCGCCAATTGTCGGTGTGACCCTGAAGGCGCGACGCAACGGCAACTTGCTCAGTGGTACACCGGTCATGCTCGCGGGGAGCACGAACGTCGTGCCCGAGTCCTTTGACCGCGAGATAGAGGGCGATTCCGTCAACTTTCGCCTCCCTATGTCCTGGGTGACGGCCGGGCATATCGAACTTGAGGCGGTACTCGTCACTGGCGGACCCGCTGATACGAACCCGTCCAATAACACGCGCCTCGAGAACGTGACCTTCCAGACCCGGCGACCGATGACGATCTTCCACATAGAGATCTGCACTGAGGCTCTTCTGCTGGATCCCATCTGCAACTATGACCCTGAGGATAGAAAGCCACAGACGCTTGAGACGCTCTACCCCCTTCCCAACGCCGGGCTGGTCTACCGGCGCTTGCCCATCCCGAGCCGGGTCGTTGACGAAGAAGAGTTCAGCACGCGGACGCGTGCCCACCTCGCCCTGAAGGATCTCGGTAAGTACCAGCTCTTGAGAAACCTCCGCAACCCGGGAGAAAGCGGCGATCAGCTCGTCGGCTGGATTCCGAGCAACCCGTGGTTCGCGGGGTCGGCCGACGCGCGACGGAAAGGTGGCTCTGGCCAGGCGGTATTCGTGACCTGGAAGGGATCAGAACCGGAGTACAGCTACGACGCACTCGTCCACGAGGTCGCGCACAACCTGGGGGCTCGCCATCCGTCTACTCCGGATAGCTGCGGCTCGAAGGACAGCGGCACGGATTGGCCCCATGGCAACGCCCAGGTCCAGGAAGTCGGCTGGGACGTTCGCACCGACAGCGTTGTTGCGAAAACCTTCCACGACATCATGTCCTACTGCCGCCAAAATGTTGGCGGCACCCGGATGATGTCGCCGTTTACGTACACGAAACTCTTCAACGCGAACAGTGAGCCAGCGGCCGCGAACACCATGCAAGCGCTCACAAACTACGTGGTCGTGAGCGGGACGGCGAAGGCAGATGGTTCGGGCGGCACGATCGACCCAATCCTGCACATAGGATCGCTCGCCAGCATGCCACCGTCCGATCCAGCGGGTACGCACTGCGTCCGAATCAACGATGTTCCTGGGTCCGATTACTGCTTCGGGTTGGACTTCGACGGGGAGGATGGCGACCCGCTGAGCGAGGCGGCATTTGTGGTGGCTGCTCCGTTCACGGGAATTATCAACTCGCTCAAGCTCTGCGAGGCGCCGTGTGGGCCGGCAGATACAGTGACGACGCTCGCCGGGTCGGCCAACTGGCCGTTCGCAGAGTTCCTCCCGCCCGCGACTCCTGGCACGCTCGCCGGACCCTCCGCGACGATCTCCTGGACTGGCTCGGATGCGGACCCCGGGACGACCCTGACATACACCCTCTTCCAGAGCATCGATGGCGCCCAGAACTTCACGCCAGTAGTTGTCGACACGACAGCAACGTCGTTTACCTTCGACGCGAGCGAAATCCAACAGGGCAGGAGTTTCTTCCTGCTTTTCGTCAGCGATGGCCTCAAGAACAACACCGCCTCCCTCGGCCCGGTGACCGTCGGGACGCCTCGGCCCTGGGGCGACCTGACGTGCGACGGCGCACTCAGCCTGGCGGACACCCTGGCGCTGCGCACGGCGGTCGCTGGCCTGCCCGGCGGTACGGCCGTCGCGAAGGGCTGCCCGCTAACCGGGAACCCCGCCAGCCTGGAT
>JBBSKE010000363.1:0-4202 GCA_038256595.1 Tepidiformales bacterium
GCCACGACCGCAGCGGCGGCGGCAACCGCAACGCCAGATGGTTCGAACGAACTCTCGGCCGGAAAGGTGATTCGCTCATCCGATGGGTCGCTTTCGATCCGTGGAAGCGGCGGCACGCCTCTGAAGGTCCTGATTTCGAAGATGGATTCGGTGCCAGCAGCCCCCGCCGGCTGGAGTATCGCGGGGACAGCCTTCGACATCACCGCGCGCGCCAACGAACGCGACGTCACGAAGCTCGATTCGGCGATCGAACTGACCTTCAAGGCGCCCCAGGGCCAGGCCGTCGTCGTCTATCACGATGGGACGCAGTGGGTCCTCGTCGCGAGCGAGCGCGCGGCAGATGGCACGCTCCTGGCGAAGACCGACCACCTCACGCCCTATGCCGTGGCGGTCCCGAAGGCCGGTTCGATGACAAAGCAAGCGGCCGGCTTTGCCCCACCCTCAGTGACTCCACCGACGGCCCCGGCTGCCTCCCGGACGCCAATCGCCGGCGACTCCACGCGGACGCCGCTCGCAGCAACCGCGGTCTCCCGCCCGACCGAGGTTCCGTCGCCCGATCGCACCCCGGTGAGCGCGAACGTGACCCCAGGAGCGACGCTGACCGCTGTCTCTGGCAACGTGACGCCCGGCGCGACCCTCACCGCCATCACCGGCGGCACCCCGATCGCGGCCGCAACCATCACTGCGGGCAGCCCGGAGGAAGCGAAGGACGCGCTCGAGGACGAGGTCGCGAAGTACAAGGGCCGCCCGGTGATTGTCACTTCCGCCGGCTCTTACACAGGGACGATTATCGGCTCGTTTACGACGACGGCGTATTACGGCCTCTATGGCGGCGTGAACGAGGTCATCACGACCGGCCCCCCGAACACGGCCGGCTTCGAAGGCAGCTACACCTTCCTTTCGGAGCCGAAGACTGCGATGCCTGTCGACTCTACCGATGCGCAGACGCAGCTGGCGGCGATCTTCCCGGGAGCTGCAGGCGTGAAGTACAAGGCGGTCGAAGAATCGGTCACCTCGTACGTTTACCTGTATCAATACGCGGCAAACGTGACCTACGTCGGCTTCATCACCGTGAACGGCGTCCCGGTGGCGTTCATGTCGACCGGGTCGGGCAGTTACTCGTATCTCGCGACGGAAATGGGAAAGGGCCTGTAGGGAACGGTAATGCCTATCGATAGCGGGCGCGGTTCGTACTTTCTCGGGGCGGCCCGCCTGCTACCATAAGGCAATGGCCGACCTCTCGATCTACCTGTTCTGGACGGGCATGGTCACGGCGATTCTTGCGTCCGTGCTCTACATCGCCTTCACCGCCAGCGCCTCGGTTGGCCTGCGGCGCATGGAAGCGGCGACCAGCGCTGGCAATGTGACGATTTCGGGCACAACCGGCACACCCAACATGAGCCTCGGCCAGATGGCCACGACGCTGACGGTGTTCACCGTTCTCGCGCTCGGCGGGGCGGTCGCAAGCCGCTGGGCCGCCGTCGAACACCCGCCGATGTCGAACATGTACGAGTTCACGGTGGTCTTCGGCTTTGGAATCGCGGCCGCCTATCTCGCCTTCGAACGCACCTCCCACCAGCGCCGCTTCGGCACCATCGCGATGCCGATGGTGGTCGCGATTCTCTTCATCGCCACGCTCTTCCCCTCGCGCATCGTGCCGCTGATTCCCGCGCTCCAGAACGGCCGCCTGCTCGCCATCCACGTGAGCGCGATGATGATCTCCTACGCCGTGTTGACCGTCGCCTTCTCCGGCGCGGTCATGTTCCTCATCCAGGGCGGCCGCGGAAAGCGCCGATTCGCCGTCCTGCCGAGTTCGGAAGCGTCCGAGGAGTTCGCGACCCGCGCGATGATGGTTGGCACCCCGCTGCTCGGCCTCGGGATCGCGCTCGGCGCCTGGTGGGCGAACGCCGCCTGGGGCCGCTACTGGGGCTGGGACCCGAAAGAGACCGCCGCCGCCGTGACCTTCCTCAGCTGCGCCGCCTTCTTCCATGCGCGCGCGGGCACTGGCAGCGTGGCCGGCGCGGCTGGCATCCGCAAGATCGTGCCCCTGCGCGTCATCCGTGGCTGGCGGCCCGACCCGATGTGGTGGATCGTCATCTCCTACGCGCTGGTCATGTTCACCTACTTCGCCGTGAACCTCTGGGTGACCGGACTGCATTCCTACGCCGGTGTTTAGGAAGTAGGAAATAGGATTTAGAAATAGGAAATAGGTCCCGTCTAGAGCGCCTATTTCCTAACCACTATTTCCTACCCCAATTCGTGTGCAAATCGGTCTGCCAGTAGGTGGTGTCGAGCCAGCGGTCGAACTTGTAACCGGCGTTCCGCATCGTGCCCATGAGTTCGAACCCGAGCCGCTGGTGGAGTGCGATACTCGCGGCGTTGTCGGCCGTGATCGAGGCGACCACCAGCCGCACGCCGCGCTCCTTCGCGAGATCCAACAGCGCCGAGAGCAGCACCTTGCCGAGCCCGCTGCCGTGGTACGGCGGGTCGATGTAGATGGTGTCTTCGCGCGAAAACCGCCAGCCGGACTTGTTGCTCATCGGCGAGAGGTAGGCGAACCCGGCGAAGGCGTCATCCACTTCGGCCACGAGCACCGGCGCGGTGGGGTCGTTCGCGTGTTCGTGGTCCCACCACTCCCGGCGGCGCTCGGCGGTCCACGGCGCTTCGTCCCAGGTGGCGGTCGTGTCGCGAATGGCATCGTTATAGATGCGGAGGATCTCGCCGAGGTCGTCGATGGTCGCGGGGCGGATCGAAATAGTCACTGCGGGGAAAGCATAGCGCGCGGCCGCAACAGAATCGTTACGAGATCGGGGATTCCACGCGTGCGCAGGTGATGCTGCGGATTCGATGATTCCTGCACGAGATCTCCCCCGAAAGTCGCAGCACTGGTCCATCGGCTGGTGGGCGAGAGGGAGAACAGGATGTGCGGAAATAGGTAGCACAGGGGTCATCACCGCGATGGCCCGGAAGGAGCAGCAAAATGACCGGCACGACTCTCGAACAGAAGCTCATCGACACGCAGGTCCGCATTCAGCAGGCCACGCGCCGGGCAACGCTGCGCGCCAGCTACGTCCCCTTCCCGGACTTCGACCCGCCGCCCACGTTCCGCCGCCAGGCGCTCCCCACGCCGCCGCAGTTCGTGGCCGCACACTGGCAGCCCTCGCCGGCCATCGCTGGCACGACGGTCCCCCAGACCGTTCGCCCGGCCTACCCGCAGGCTGCGTAGCCACCAACGGCAACTCCGCCGGGCACGCGACAAGGCTCAGACGCTATCCTCGCCGCTCCTTTCCGGGGCAGCCGGGATACCATAGCGGTCCATGTCGCAACCCCGGCGTTTCCCCCACGAACTCCTCGCCCACGCGCGCGCACTTGCAAGAGTTGCGGCCGGGCCGCTGGTGTTCGTGGGGTTTTTCTTGCCCTGGGCGAAAGGGCCCGGGCTCCTCGCGGCGACCGATTTCACCGGCTTCAAACTCGTCCAGTTCGCCGGTCGGCTGCAGCTGCTGGAACTGCCCGTGGTAGTGGGCAGTTCGCTGCTCGGGATTCGCCTGCTCATCCTGATGGTCGCCGTGGCGGCGGCCTGGCTGACGGTGCTGGCGCCGCTGCACCGCTGGCACACGGCCTACTGGCTGAGCGGCTGGTATCTCACCGTACTCGCGGGGCTGGCGGTAGCGATCGGACTGGCGAAATCGGGAGTGACCGTACCGCCTGCCGGGCTGGCCCTTTGGCTGTTGGGCGTGCTGGCGTTCCTCGCGAACGAGTTCCCACGGCCGCCGCGGACACAGAGTGTCGATGCCGAAGCAGCGTGTTTGGAGGGGCCAGCCGTGCAGACCAAGGGCGGCGGGCCTGCGGGCAGTCGACTTGGCGGCGAATCACGACGACAACTCCATTCCTGTCGTGGTTCTGATAAAAGCCAAACGCCAAACGCCGATGGCCCTACCGCTCGTCGCTGAAGCCCCACTCCATCGCGTTCACGAGGAGCTGGTTGAACCCGTCCGTCTCCCAGGTCTGCTTGAGGTAGGGCGGCGTCTTTCCGTCGGGCGAGACGCTTGCGTCGACGAACGGCTGGCTGTTGGTCGCGGGGGTGTGGCAGTGGCCGAGCGCGACGTAGGTGACGCCGCCTTCGCCGAGGTCGCGCGAGTAGGCGATGACGCGCGTCTTGCCGTCGGCCATGAGCGCGGTGTCCTCTTCGTAGTCGAAGCCGA
>JBBSKE010000364.1:0-4200 GCA_038256595.1 Tepidiformales bacterium
ACTCATAACTTATAACCTTGAGATGTGGCCAAGGTCCACCTCTACGTCTACAAAACTGCTCAAGGTTCCAGAGTTGTTCAGGATCAGCTGGCTCAACTGGCGAAAGTGCACCCAAAGGGTTTCGACGCATTGCGCTCCGGATTGGAACGTCTTGAGGAGACCGGTCCAGATTCCAGCACCAACCGATTCACTCGCCTTCGCCATACGCGAGGACAGGAACTCTGGGAGCTAAGAGTCACCATCCGGCCCGCGTATCGCATTCTCTTCGCCCCGGTTCCAGGAGAGGATGCATTCGTCATCCTTCATGTCGTTACCAAGTCCCAGATGGCAGCGGATAACCACCGTCACATAGAGCGGGCGCTTGACAATCTTCAGCACTGGCTGGAAGAAGTCTTCCCATGGGGTGAAGCATGAAAAAACTGACCACCTTTGAATCTGTCCTCAGGGAGTTCGAAAGGGATCCTGAATTCGCAGAGCGGCAGGCGGATGCGAAGCCATCGCGCGACGCGGCAACGCTCCTCGTGCACGCTCGCCTGGAACTCGGGCTGACGCAGACCGAGTTCGCGAGGAACGCGGGCGTATCGCAGGCGTACATCTCGTCGCTGGAGTCCGGCGCGAGTAATCCGAGCCTGCGCTCCTTTGCCCGCGTCCTGCGGAGGAACGGCATCGAGTTGCAACTGTCGACCACGTTCATTGCCACCGCCGAGAACCCGGGACTCCAGCACGACGAAACATCGGCACCGGCCGAAGATGCCAGCCTCCCGCCCGCGAAACGTCGCGAGCCTCGCACAGCGAGCCGAAAGAACGAGAAGCGGCTGACCGCCTGATTCGCTCTGCGACATGAGTCGGTGATTTCGTACCCGAACTCCACCCTGCCGCGATCGCCCGCCCTTCCTCTATACTGGCGGCGTGACGAACGAGACCCACCACGGCCAGGACTTCTATACGGTCATCCACGGACTCCGGCACCACTATGTGCGCTGGGGCGACCCCGGGAAGGACCCGGTCATCCTCCTCCACGGCCTCATGAACAACGGCCGCTACTGGGAGCACATCGCCCGCGCCCTCGAAGCCGACTACTGCGTCTATGCGCCCGACCTTCGCGGCCACGGCGAGAGCGAGCACGCGCCCGGCGGCTATCTTGTCTGGGCGTTTGCGATGGACCTCAAGGGGCTCATCGAAGAGCTCGACCTCGAGACCTTCGACCTCGTCGCCCATAGCATCGGCAGCCGCGTCGCCATGGCCTACGCGCGCGACCACAGCGCCCGCATCAAGCACCTCGCGCTCGTCGATATGGGCCCGCAGATGGCCGAACAGGGCGCGCGAGGCATCCGCAAGACCACCGGCAACGCGCAGACCACGCCCGGCTTCCCGACCGAGGCCGAGGCCATCCAGCACTTCGCCGACCTCTATCCCGGCCGCGACGAGGAGTTCCTCCGCCGCCAGCTCCACGCCTCCCTGACCCTCGACGAAGCCAGCGGTAACCTCACGTTTCGCTTCGACCCGTCGGTCCACCAGGCGACCGGCCGCGGCGCAATCGTCGAGATCCCGTTCCTCTGGGAAAGCCTCGAACACATCACCTGCCCGGCGCTGGTCGTTCGCGCCGAAAAGAGCAAGGTGCTCTCGCCGGAGATCCAGGAGCAGATGGTGCAGCGCCTGCCCCACGCGACCGCGGTGACCATCCCCGACGCCGGGCACCAGCTGCCGCTCCACCAGCCGGAGGCGTTCGCGAAGGTCATCCTCGACTTCCTCGCGACCTGACCCGTGCGCAACCCGGCTGCTGAGCAACGATACAGCCGCCGCCAGCTGCTGCTTGGCGCCGGGGCCTGCGGCTTCCTCATCGCCTGTGGGGACAGCGGGAGCGAACCGCCGCCCGCGACGACCGCACCACTGCCAACGAATTCGCCCGCAAGTTCGCCAACGACTGGTGCCACTTCGTCACCGACCGAACCGGCCGCGACGCAGGCTCCGACAGCAACCCAACCCCCCGCAACCCAACCTCCCACGGCGACCCAGCCAGCGCCCACCTCGCCTCCCGCCACGCGTCTCGCCCCGATCGGGTTCCCAATCGATGAGTCGGTGCGCACGGGCATCGTTCGCGGAGAGGTTGGAGCGCGCACGATCGCCTGGGGAGAGGGCCCGGCAGCACTGCCCTACTCGCGCGATGACCAGCCCGCTTCGGATGGAGTTCGAGCGAACGGCGCCGGTTGGAACGCCCGCGTCCACCTCGAATACGAGAACTGGCCGGCGGTCGATTGGTACCTGCCCAACGGGACGCCGGTCTATTCGACGATGAGCGGGACCGCGACGCTTTACATGGTCACGGTCGCCAACCCGTTCGAGGTCTACGGCGTTTCACGCGAGCCGTACATCGGCGACCCGGACCGCTCGCGCGCGCCAATCACGCCGTTCCCCGGCCCCGGCGGCGGCATGGGGGTGCTCGTGCGGGTTTCGAATGACCGCTACCGTTCCGATTACGGCCATTTCGACCTCGCGCCGACGGCTGCGAACGTGCCCAACGGGGCATTCCTTTCCGGATTCGATGCCGGTTCGCTGGCGGCCGAATTCGCGGACCTGCGTGGCTACCTCGATTGGACCGCGGTGGCGAGCTGGCCGGTCGATCGCGGCTCGCTCCTCGGCTACACGGGCGATACCGGCTACAGCGAGGCTCCGCACCTGCACTACGCCATCGCCCGCGCGGATGGCTCGCCGCTCTGCCCCACGAGCGAGCCGGGGGTGCCGAATGGGGGCTGGCTCTTCCTCGAATCAGACCCTTAACGCTTGGCTAACAACCTTGACGTAAACGGTAGAGTTCGACTTTGCTCCGGTCCCGTTGTAGAATCCGCGCGATTTCGAATCTTGGAGACGCATGCATGCGATTTACTGATGATCCACAACTTGCCGAATGGCGAGTGACCGTGAAGGACTTCCTCAACCAGCATTGGACTGGTGAGGATTCGGGCGAAATGGGCGAAATGGGCGGCGAAGGACAGTCCGCCGAACGAGTGGCCGCCCAAGACGCGAAGAACCAGGCCTGGCTCGACAAGCTCGGCGAAAAGGGCTGGCTCGCTCCCGCCTGGCCGAAAAAATACGGCGGAGCCGACATGTCGGTCCTCCAGCAGTTCGTCCTCTCGCAGGAGCTGAACATGGCGGGCGCACCGACGAGCCGCGCGATGCTCAACCTCGTCGGCCCGACGATCATGCTCCACGGCACCGACGAGCAGAAGGCCGAACACCTCCCGCCGATGCTGCGCGGCGAAGTGGCCTGGTGCCAGGGTTTCAGCGAGCCGGGCTCCGGCTCCGACCTCGCATCGCTCCAGACCCGCGCCGTCCGTGATGGCGACGAATACGTGGTCAACGGCCAGAAGATCTGGACCTCCGGCGCCCACCGCGCCGACTGGATGTTCATGCTCGCCCGTACTGACCCGGATGCACCGAAGCACCGCGGCATCAGCTACCTGCTCTTCCCGATGAAGCAGCCGGGCGTCCAGGTCCGCCCGCTCATCAACATGGCGAACGGCCACGTCTTCAACGAAGTCTTTTTCGAAGACGTGCGCGTGCCCGTGCGCAACCGCATCGGCGAAGAGAACCGCGGCTGGTACGTCGGCACCACCACCCTCGACTTCGAGCGCTCGAACATTTCGCGCGCCATCGCGGCCGGCAAGTCCGTCAAGAAGCTCGGCCAGTACGTTCGCGACCGCAAGGCGGCGGGCAACCCGGTGGCCGAGACCTACCGGATGCAGGTCGCCGAGCGCGCAGTTGAGACGGCTGTCTGCGAGCTGCTTTCGTTCACGGTCATCAGCGTGCAGGCGCGCGGTGGTGTCCCGAACATGGAAGCCAGCATGACGAAGATGTACGGCTCGGAGCTTTCGCAGCGCATCGCCTTGACGGCGATGAACCTGACTGGACTCGAGGGCCAGCGCCGCCGCCCGTCGGGGCTCGAAAGCGCCAACGACATCCAGGCGGCCAACACTTACATGGCCGTGGTCCCCGCGACCATCGCCGCTGGCACCAGCGAGATTCAGCGCAACATCATCGCCACTCGCGGCCTCGGGATGCCTCGCGGCTAACCCTCGGCACCGCCAACACCGACTCAAAACGGCCCCACGATTTGCTCGTGGGGCTGTTTTCGTTCCAGCGGGTTCCTGCCGCTCCGCGGATGCCGCCATTCAAGATGTTGGCGAAAGGCGGAACTTGGAC
>JBBSKE010000365.1:0-4169 GCA_038256595.1 Tepidiformales bacterium
CGACGCGATCATCGCCATCAACGGCGCGCTGACGATGGACCTCACCGGCCAGAGCGGCGCCTACACCATCGGCCCGAGGGTCTATGCGGGCATGGGCGGTCACCTTGCCTTCGCAATCGGCGCGTTTCTTGCGCCGAAGGGGCGGTTCGTCTCGGTCATCCCCTCGACGGCTATGGGCGGCACGGTTTCGACGATTACGGCGCAGTCGCCGCTCGGCCAGTACATCTCGGTGCCGCGCGAACTCGCCGATACGGTCGTGACCGAATATGGCATCGCCCGGCTGCTCAACAAGACGGTCCGCCAGCGCGCCGAGGAGCTCATCAGCATCGCCCACCCGGACTTTCGCGCCGAACTACGCAAAGAGGCGCGCAAGATGTGGTGGCCGTAGGCGCTACTCGCGTGCCAGCCGCCGGATACCCTCGTTCGTCCAGTGGTGGCGCAGGTGGTTCGCGCAGGGGATGAGCAGAACCGAGCCCGTGACGAGCATGAAGATGCGCCACTGGCCGGACGTGACCCCGAGGAAGGTGATGATGCCGACCGCGAGCATCCAGCCGCCCATCGCCACAAGCGTCGCCACTTCGAGCGACAGGCCGAGGCGTCCTCGCCCGGCGAGCAGCAGGTGGGCGCACGCATAAAGCACGATGGCGGAGCAGAAGGCAAACGCGAGCATGCTCTGAATATCGGCGAGCCGGGCGGCTTTCTGGAGTGCTGCTACCCCTCGCCCATCTCGCGTTTCAGCTGCGAGAGGCCCATTGGCCCGAGTTCGAGCGCCTTCTTGTGCCATGCTTTCAGGTCGAAGGCGTCGCCCAGCTTCGCCTTCGAAGCCTCGCGCGATTCGAGCCAGACCCGCTCGCCGACCTTGTAGCTGATGGCCTGCCCGGGCGTGCCGAGGTAGCGGGTGACCTCGCTGGCCATGAAATCTGGCGGGAAGCAGGCGCGCTCTCGGGCGAACTGGTCGCCGAGTTCCGGGGTCCAGGTTTCGCCGCCGTGGAACGGCTCGCCCGCCGGGATCTTGAGGCCGAGGTGGAGGCCGATGTCGAGCACGATGCGCACCGAACGCAACGCCTGGGCGCGCAGCATGCCGAGGTAGTACTCGGGGTTCTCGAGGTAGCCGAGTTCGCCCATGAGCCGTTCGGCGTAGAGCGCCCAGCCTTCGACATAGCCGGAGGTGCCCGCCATGAGCCGTTGGAAGCGTGAGAGTTCGGCCGCGAGGTACTTCGTCGTAGCTATCTGGAAGTGGTGGCCGGGGACGCCTTCGTGGTAGGCGATCGAGACTTCGCCCCAGAGCGGGAAGCGCGTCTTGCCGCCGGTTGGGTACCAGGTGCGTCCGGGCCGGGAGAAGTCCTCGCTCGGGCCGGTGTAGTACATCGCGAGGGCGCCGCCGGGAGGCGCGATCATCGCCTCGATCTTGCGCAATGGCCCGGGGATGTCGAAATGCACGCCGTCGAGCTCGGCGATCGTGCGGTCCTGGAGGTCCTGCATCCACTGGCGGAACTCGTCGACGCCTTCGATGGAGCGCGCGGGGTCGGCTTCGAGGTAGGCGATGGTTTCCGGGATCGAATGGCCGGGATGGATCTTCTCGCAGGTTTCGCGCATCTCGCGTTCGATGCGGTAGAGTTCGTCCCAGCCCCACTGGTAGGTCTCGTCGAGGTCCAATTCGGTGCCATTGAAGCTGCGGGAGGAGAGCTGGTAGCGCTCGCGGCCCACGCCATCCGCCTCGGGCGCGGAGTCGTAATACTGCTCGCGGAGGAAGCCGCCCATGGCCGCGTAGGCGCTGTTCGCCTGCGCGGCGTTTCGTTCGATATCCGCGCGCAGGGCGGTATTGGTCTGCCCGGCGGCGTCGAATGCATCGAGCAGCCCCGTGAAGAACGAGGTCGTGCCCGGTTTCGCGCCACTCCAGGTCTCCACCTGCTCGATGTTCGCTGTCACCTGGCGGCGGGCGGCGGTGAGGCCCTGGCGCATGCCCTCGGCGAGCGTCTCCTGGAAACTCGCGACCGCCTCCGGTACCACGCCGAGCCGCTTCGCAATCGTCGCCCAGTCGTCCTCGGTCGCGCGCGGCATGAGGTCGAACGTGCGGCGAATCGCCATTGACGCAGACCCGATGATGCTGATCTCGCGCAGGTGTTCCTTCGCCTCGTACCGTTCGTTCTGGAGCTGGAGGAGGTCGGCCATCACATCGCGAGCCACCCGGTCCCGCTCGGAGGTGATTGGCGCGGCGGCGAGGTCGGCGAGTGCCTTCTGGCGGAGGGCGTGCAGCTGTGCCTGGCCCGCCGGCGAGAAGTCGGTCATCTCAGCATCGTGCCCGGCGACACCGATGCTGGTGGCCGCCACTGGGTGGAGGGCGGCGAAGGCCTCGACGTAATCGTCGGAAATCTGGTAGACGGGCGAGATATCTGGCATGGGCGCCGCTCCTGGTGAGGTGCGGATATCTTAGCGGGGCCCTACCAGTAGCGCTGGATGCCGAACGAGTCGAATGCCGGGTCCGCAGAGACGAGGGTCAGACCTTCGAGGATCGATTGAGCAGCGATGATTCGGTCGAACGGGTCACGATGAGGCCCGGGGAGCGAGCCTGCGAGGAATCCGTGGCGGGATGTCATGGGTAATTCTTGAGCGCGAAGCCTCAAGAGAAATCCGTCGTAGTTCGCGAGAATCGGCTCCGCAATAGGGAGCTTTCCGATGTGGAATTTGTTTGCAAGCTCATAAGCAGTCACGCATGAGATGTTCAATTGGTTCGCAGGTTCTTCGATGGCGGAACGTGTCGTTGCACTGACTCGGTCCGGTGAATCCAAGAGCCAAAGGAGGACATGCGTATCGAGGAGGAGTCGCATTCAGGGAAGCAGCCGGACGGGAATTCCGAGCGACGCTTCCCATTCGTCGAGGTCTTCTTCTGGGATTGGCGCGAACATTACTTCATCCGGAATTGGTGGGTACATGCCCTTAAGAAACCCGAATTCTCGCTTCGGCGGATCGACAGCCACCAGCTTCACGCAGGGCACGCCCGCGCGAGCGATGGTGACCTCTTCGCCGCGCTCGACCTCTTCGATGAGCTTCGAAAGCTGGGTCTTGGCTTCGTGGATATTGACGATGTGTACCATTGTTGCCTAGCTAAGCAGATTAGCTAAGCGTCGTCAACAGGCTTGTCGGCCTCCGACATGCCTTCCCAGGCCGCCGATTCCTCCTCGGGAAGCGGTTCGAAGAACGAATCGGGAATGTGGCCCTTGAGGAACCCCATCGCGCGTTCGCCGTGTGCATTGACGGCCACCAGCTTCGCCACCGCAACACCATCACGCGTGATGACGATGGCCGTCCCACTCGCGGCTTCCTCGACCAGTTGGTCGAAATTAGCTTCCAGTTCGACGACATCGATGGTGCGGTCCATCCTTCCAGCGAAGCAGATCGCGGCGCGCGCAGTCAATTCGCGAGCTCGTGGCGATTGCAGGCTGTCGCAGCAGGTCCCTACAATTTCGCGATGATGACCGTTCATCCAGGCAATCGATTGTTCGTAGGCACAGTCCCCAGCGCCTCGGACCTGGGCATCATCGAACGGGAGCACTGGTACCGCGTTCCCGTCGATACGATCCGGGACCAGGAGCATTGGCCGCCCACGTGGTTTGCGCCCTGGGAGACTATGGCGGCGAGCGGAGGCAAAGCGCAGCAGATCCGTGCGCTCTGGAGTGTGAGCAGCGTCGAACCGGCGACGAGGGAGCAACTTTTCCCCGGCGAGGAACCGAAGGCGCGCCGCGGCAAACGCTACTGGCGGCTCGCACTCCAGGACCCGGAGCCGCTCGCCGCGCCCATCGTCACCGTTCGTCGCAGGCAATCCGTGTTCATCTACTCGGACGTTCGCCGGCTTGCTACGGCAACGTCGATCAATGACCTCTGGTGCACAAGCGTGCTCGAAGACGTGTTCTGGAGCGGAATGAAGAAGCGGAAAATCCCGGCGGAGCGGCAGTGGGCGACCTACGGGCAGCGGGCAGAACCGGCAATCTTCGATTTTGCTGTGTTCTGTACGCGCGAGGACATCGATATCGAAGTCGATGGAGACCAACACCACACGGTGCCGGCGATTAGCCGCAGGGATAGCCGGCGAGATAACGCCACCCAGCTGAAGGGATTTCGCACGCTGCGTTTCGACTCGCAGCGCGTGCGGCGAGACCTGAATGGTTGCC
>JBBSKE010000366.1:0-4165 GCA_038256595.1 Tepidiformales bacterium
CGAGCACCTTCGCCAGCACCTGGCCCTCGCCCGGCACCGGCCGCGGCACATCCTCGACCACCAGGTCTGTCCCTCGCAGAATCATCGCCTTCATGAGCAGCCCTCCTTCGGACGCGGCGAAGAATAGCACCTCTTGCGCATCCGGGCCGCGCCCGGCACATCGGCCTAAAACTTAGAGCCCAAAGCCCGCCCCCTACGTCCCCGCCGGCCCCACGAACGTGATCGGCATCCCCAGCGCCGCCCGCCCCAGCGAGAGCTGCAATTCGTCCGTCTTCCAGGCCATCACATTGCCGCCAATCATGTCGCGGTAGATGCGCTCGAGCGGCTTCGTGCGCACATAGGCGTGCGCCCCGCAGACCTTCATCGCGCCCTGCGCCACCTCCTCGCTCATGCGGCGAAGGTGGTAGACCGTGCGCGTAATCATGCGGATGAACGCCTGGCTGCTCTCGAACGGGTCGGCGAGGCGGCGAATCGTGTCGTAGAGGAGGACGCGGCTGGTCTCGAGCCAGTGATCCATCTCGCCGATGCCGAATTGCGCCCACGCCTGGTCTGCGCGGAAGCCGACCGTCATCTTCGGGTCGAGCGTCGGCCCGGCGAGGTAACCGTGGCGTTCCTTCACGTAGGTCACCGTGAACTCGAAGGCCGCCTGGGCCAGCCCGAGCCAGATCGCGCAGATGCCGAGCGCACCCTGGGCTCGCTGCTGAGTCGCCGGCGTCGTGATCCCCGCGGTGGCGTCGCGGAACATGCGCAGCATCGCCGCCGGGATCACCGTCGCCTCCGTGTTCGGCAGGCGAACGTTCTCGGCGACAATGTCGTGGCTGGCGGTTCCGCGCAGCCCCATCCCATCCCAGTTGTGCATGATTTTCAGTCCCGGCGTGCTCAGATTCGGCAGGGCGATGGCGATGTCCGGCTCGTTCCCTTCGCCGCGGTCGACGTTGCCGCCGAAAATCGCGTAAGTCGCGCCCTCGCTCATCGAGGCGAAGCCGGCACGGCCATTGAAGACGACGAACGCGCCGTCCTCGTGCGCCTGGAAGCCCGCCTTGCGCGAATCGACCTCGCCGCTGGGAACCGAACCCGGGCCGCAGATGAGCGCATTGTTCTTCGCGATATCCGCCAGCACCTCGTTGCGCCGGGGGAAGGGCGGCAGCGAACCGACGAAATCGGCGATGAGCAGGTGCATATTCAGCGCCACCGCGGTCGAACCGTCGTGGTAGGCGATCGCCTCCATGACCCGCATCCAGCTCTCGGGACTCGCGCCGCGCCCGCCGAGCCCGGGGTCGAGGGCCATGCCGGGAATGCCGAGCGCCTTCAGTTCGGCGACGTTTTCCGCCGGGAACGAGCCCTCTCGGTCGTGCTGGGCGGCGCGAGGCCCGAACTTCTCGCGGGCGAGCACATGGACCTGCTCGACGAGTTCCTGTTCCCACTGCTGCATGGTTCGAATCCCCTTCGGTCTGCTGCGAACAACCGTAGCAGGGGCGGCCGCGCAGCGGCATGTGCGCGCTTACCGGACACGTTCGCTCGACTACGGTGGAACACCAATCCCCAAAAACCGGGCCGCGACGGAACGGAGCGGGCGGGTGCCCTGACGACCATATCGCTCTACCGGCACCAATCCGCACGTGCGAACCGCCGCGAATGGCACATGGTGGGCCTGCGGAAGGTAATCCGGTGGCAAGTCAACCGACCCCGAACTGGCGCTGCGGGGCTCGCTTTGTCGTGGTGCTGTCCGAATTTGTCGCCGCGCTCAGGACGCAAAAGCGCCCGCACCAGGAACCCGGGGCGGGCGCTTGTATTTCGCTGCGAACGGCGAAGGTTACTTCTCGACCGGCACGCCGACGCTGTTGCCCCATTCCGTCCAGGAGCCGTCGTAGTTGCGCACCTTCTCGTAGCCGAGCAGGTACTTGAGCACGAACCAGGTGTGGCTCGAGCGTTCGCCGATGCGGCAATAGGTAACCACGTCGTCGCTCGACTTGAGCCCCTTTTCGCCCTCGTAGATCGCCTTGAGCTCGTCGGCCGGCTTGAAGGTGCCGTCCTCCGGGTTCGCCGCGCGGGCCCACGGCACACTCGCCGCACCCGGGATGTGGCCGCCCCGAAGGACGCCCTCCTGCGGGTATTCGGCCATGTGGGTGCGCTCGCCGGAGAACTCCTGCGGGCTGCGGACGTCCACCAGCGGCTTGCCGGCCGCCTGGTGCTCGAGCACCTGGTCCTTGAACGCGCGCAGCGTCTTGTCGTCGCGAACGGGGGCGTCGTAGCTCGAGGCCGGGTAGGAAGGCGTCTCGCGAGTCAACTCGCGGTTCTCCTTCTCCCACTTCAGGCGGCCGCCGTCCATCACCTTCGCGTTGGTGTGGCCGAAGAGCTGGAACACCCAGAACGCGTAGGTCGCCCACCAGTTGTTCTTGTCGCCATAGAACACGACCGTCGTGTCGCGAGTGATGCCGTTGCGCGACATGAGGGCGTCGAAGCCCGCCTTGTCGAGATAGTCGCGGCGAAGCTGGTCGTTGAGGTCGGCCGCCCAGTCGATCTGGACCGCCCCGGGGATGTGTCCCGAGGGGTAGAGCAGCTGGTCTTCGTTGGATTCGACAATGCGAATAGAAGCGTCACCAAGATGCGCGGCGACCCAGTCGGTATCGACGAGGACGTCGGAATTCACGTAACCGCGGGAAGCGATATCGGACATAATGTTGAATTTCCTCCTACAGGAACCGAATGAAATGATCCGGCCTCAAGCATACGTTGTTGAGCGATGAAGTCAACAATAGAAGGCTCTCGACGGCGGCCGGACGGCTGATCGCATTGACCATCAGGCGCGGGGCGCTCGTGACAGCCTGCCGCATCATAATGCGTGTTGAAGGTTATTGAAGCGGGAGCCTCGGATTGTTGGTTTTTATTGACGAGTCAGGCGACGCCGGTACGAAGCTGGACCGGGGTTCGAGCGAGCTGTTCGTGATGGCCCTCGTCGTCTTTGCTGACCATCAGGAAGCCCAACGATGTGTCGAAGCAATTGCAAGCCTTCGCAGCGAGCGGGGACTTTCGAAGGACTTCGAATTCCACTACGCCGAAAACAGCGCGCGCCAACGAGAGGGGTTTCTACAGACGATTCAGGAGTTTGCGTTCCATAGTCATGTACTGGCCGTGGACAAGCGGCGCCTGGTAGAGCTACGTGGAGTCGTTGGCGAGTCGCTATACATGTGGACTCTGCGCGAGACTCTCGAGTTCGCGAAAGCCTCGTTGACCGATGCCCAGGTCGTAATAGACGGCGCCGGTAGTCGACATTTCCGGCGGTCCCTGGCCGGGCAACTTCGCGAATCTCAAGTCACTGGCGAACGAATCATCCGAGCCGTTCGATTGCAGCCTTCACATCAGAACAGTCTTCTTCAACTTGCCGACTATGTGGCAAGCATCTCGGCGAGGGCGTTGAGGGAGAAGGCAGATGGCGAGCGGTTCAGGGGAGCATATCTACGCCACAAGGAGCGCTCGTTCAGAATCGTGCCCGACGAGTAACGTGACGAACGAGAAGCGGGCCAGCCCCTAGCCCCTCGCAGGGCACGCCCCCATGAAGGGGACTATTCGGGAACTGGCCCTTTTCGAGAATCATCATCCAGCTTTCTTGCGACGCTCGTCAACGCGTATGGGTCATGCGGACAACATCCAAGACCAGCTAACATCACCTTCGTGAAAGCACTCACCATCACCCAGCCATGGGCCACCCTTATCGCCACCGGACACAAGCTGGTCGAGACGCGCTCGTGGCGAGCCGCGCATCGCGGACCGCTCGCGATTCATGCCGCAAAAGGGCTATCCGGCAACGGCGCGTTCGTTCGCCGCCGAACTCGTCGCTCGCGGCGTGCTCGAAACCGCTAACCTGCCGTGCGGCGTGGTGCTCTGCACTGCCGACCTCTGGGACATCCGCCCGGCCGAGGAACTCCGCGAACGCATCTCGCCCGAGGAACTCGCCTACGGCTTCTACGACGACGGCCGCTGGGGCTGGCTCTTGCGAAACGTCGTCCCGCTGGAGCAGCCGGTCGCCGTTCGCGGCAGCCTCGGGCTCTGGCAGTGGCGCGAAACCGCCGAGCCGGTCACTGCTTCCTCCGACTACTGACCCCGCGCCATATTTCCCGCAGCCGCTCTCCGCGCGCGTACAATTCCCGCGTGCCGCCATGCTGAC
>JBBSKE010000367.1:0-4156 GCA_038256595.1 Tepidiformales bacterium
ATTCTCGCTGTTCTGTTCGATCTGGATCCAGAGGTCGCCGACCGGGTAGACAATTTCGCTCCCGGTGGTTACTTCGGAGCCGTCGTCTCCGTCCATTTCGACCGTTTCAATGGTCCACTCGCCGAGGAGTTGCTTGAGCCAGTGGTGCTCCTTGGTTGGTTCGGGCTTCATCATGTCGATGCTCCTTTTCTGCAAGTGCCGGGTGTCGCCGCCAATCTGCCGACTGGCCGGCGACATTGCCAATGCGCACTTGGCACACGGAAAACGCTATCGGATTTCCCGGAAGAATGCGCGGATTTCGGTTAACAGCTCTTCTGGCTTTTCGAGCGCGGCGAAGTGCCCGCCGGTGTCGAATTCGCTCCAGCGGCGGATGTCGTAGATGTCCGCGACCCACTCCCGCCGCGAGCGATAGATCTCTTTCGCGAACTGGGCGACGCCAATCGGCACCTGCACCTTGCCCGCAGGCGGGCGCATCCCCTCGCGGCGCGACTCCCAGTACATGCGGGCGGCCGAATCGATGCTGTTCGGCGCCCAGTAAAACATGATGTTCGTGAGCAGCTGGTCCTTCGTATAGACCGATTCAACGTCGCCGTCGCAATCACTCCACGTGCGGAACTTTTCGACAATCCAGGCGGCGATCCCGGCCGGCGAATCGGCCTGGGCGATAGCGAGGGACATCGGCTTGGTCCCCTGGGTGGCGCTGTAGGCGGTCTCGTCGGCCTGGAAGCGCTGTCGATCCGCAATCATCGGCAAGTCGGCCTCGGCCGGCTCCTTCGGCATCGGGCCAATGACAAAATTGAGGTGCGTCCCGGCGATCTTCTCCGGGTGGTTCGCGGCCATGCGCGCGGTGATGATGCCGCCCCAGTCGCCGCCCTGTGTGCCATACCGCTCGTAGCCGAGGACCTCGGTCATGAGCGTGTCGTAGGCGGCCGCGGTGCGGGTCGGGCCCCAGCCGCGCTCCTGTGGCTTGCCGCCGAAGCCGTAGCCGGGGAGGGCCGGGATGACGACATCGAAGGAGTCGGCCGGGTCGCCGCCGTGGGCCGCGGGGTCGGTGAGCGGGCCGATGAGGTGGTGGAATTCGAACACGGAGCCCGGCCAGCCGTGAACCAACAGCAGGGGCAGCGGATTCGGGCCCTTGCCGCGGACATGGTAAAAGTGGAAATCGACGCCATCGACCTCGGCGAGGAACTGCGGGTAGGCGTTAAGTTTCGCTTCCTGGGTGCGCCAGTCGAAGCCATCGCGCCAGTAGTCGCAGAGTTCGCGGATGTAGGGGAGGTTCGCGCCGAAGTCCCACTCGTCGCCGGGCATGCCGCCGGGCCAGCGGGTGCGGGCCAATCGCTCGCGGAGGTCGGTGAGGGTGTCGTCGGGGACGTGGATCGCAAACGGACGTGGTGCAGCCATGGCAGGGAAGTATAACGCCGGGTGAAAGCTTCACCGCATCCACACGCCAGATACTCCTCGAACCGTGTACGATAGCTGGGTAATGGCCGACCGCGTTGAACGAGAAATCGAAGAAATCCTCGCCCGCCTCGACAAGGAGCTCCCTGCCGAACCGGTAGGCGTGGCCCCGGAGCGGAAGCCCATCTCCATTTCGAGCGCTCGCGACGTGCGCGCCCAGAAGACGAAGGCGGCTGCGCCCAGCCCGGCGCGTGCCCCTCGCATAAATGTGCCGTTCGAGCCGCCGACGCTGCTGTTCGCGGGCGCGGGAATCATGATCGCCGGGCTCGTCCTCTCGAGCGCTATCGCCAGCGCCTTCATCTGGCTCTCGTTCGCTGGCGTGCTGCTCTTTCTTGCCGCCTTCGCCTGGTCGTTCTTCCGGACGAAGCCACAGAGTAATGACGCCGACGTGTTCTACTCCTCCGAACCGGGCAAGGTCTTCTGGCGCGACCGCTATATTGATGCGCGCCCGGGCGGCCCTTCGACGTCCGACAAGATTCGCCGTCGCTTCCGCCGTTAGCGTTTCCGCGTGCTTAACAGCCGGGCTCATACGCTCGTGAACATGCCCTTGCGATTTCTCGCGCCCCTGTTCCTTCTTCCCGCCCTGCTTCTCGCCTGTTCCGATCGCGACTCTGACGCCGACCCGACCGCGACCTCCTCGGAGCGGGCTTCAACGGCCAGCGCAACCGCTTCCACGGCATCGCCGACGATCGTTTCGAATAATGGGACGGCCGCGCAGGCGACTGCCCCGGTGACGAAAGTTGATGGCCCAGCCGAGCACGATGTCGAACGCACGATTGACCACCTGGAGATGCTGACCGAGACGATTGGCACGCGCGTCTCTGGTACCGAGGGCGAAGAGCAGGCGATCGACTACATCGCCGGGCACTTCGAGAGCCTTGGCTACGACGTCGAGGTCATGCCCTTCGAATTCGCAACTGGCGGCTTCACGGACGACACACTCACCGCTGGCAGCACGGATATCGCCTCGCGGCGTTTCAACGGCAGCGGCACGAGCGAGATTTCGGCCCAGGGCGTGTTCGTTGGCCTCGCAGACGCGGCCGGGCTCGCCGGCAAGACTCTGACCGGCAAAATCGCCATCGCCGACCGCGGCACGCTCACCTTTACTGACAAATACACGGCCGTGAAAGCTGCCGGCGCTATCGGAATGATTGTGATCAACACGGACGACGGCCTGTTCGCGGGGCGCATCGACCCGGCGGCGAGCGAGCCGGTGGTCGGCGTCAGTTTCGTCGATCGCGACCGGATACTCGCCGCCGCGACCGCTGGTGAGATGTTCACAATGAGTGTCCCGAGTTTCGATGCGAAGAACGTCATCGCCCGGCCTGCCGCCGGCGCCGAGTGCCGCGTGCTCGTCGGCGGGCACCACGACAGCGTTCCCGGCACCGTCGGCGCGACTGATAACGCCTCTGGCACCGCAACGGTCATGGAACTCGCGCGCGCGTTCGCGGTCGATGGCCTGGACGAGGGCCTCTGCTTCGCCACCTTCGGCGCGGAGGAATCGGGCCTCCACGGGAGCATCGCGCTCGCGAACAGACTGCGGGCGGATGGCCTCCTGCCTGCGGTTTATGTGAACCTGGACGTTACCGGGACAGGAGACGCCATCGAAGCGATCGGCGACGCGGCGCTGGCCGAAGAGGCAGTCGACATCGCCGAATCGCTCGGAATAACTGCCCGCGCGACGAGCGAACCCGCCGGCACGAGCAGCGACCACGCGAGCTTCCGGAGGGTCGGAGTGCCCGTCATATTCCTCGCCTCCGACGACTTCAGCACCATCCACACGCCGGGCGACACGCTCGACACCTTCAACCTCGAACTGCTCGACGAAATCGGAGACCTCGCCTACGAACTCATCACCGAATATGGACAGCGGTTTGCCCGGGGGTAGCCAACGTGCCTAGCATGAACCGGATGACCAACCCGCGACTCGCCACCGTTTTCGCCTGCAGCGCCATTGCCCTGCTGGCGGCTGCCTGTGGCGGTGGCGGCGGCGCCGAAGAGGGCGATGGGCCGCGAGTCAGCGACCCGGCGAAGGTTTCGACTTCGACCCCGCTTGCGAACGCGGTGCTCTACACCATCAAGCAGGACGGCTCGGTCAGTGCGAGCGGCGCGGCCAGCAGCGTGACCGTGCCCGCCGGCCCGACGCTCACGGGCGGTGGGACCTCGCAGGTTGCGCAGTCCGGCTCTTACACGGTCGAGTCGAACGATACCTGTGCGGCCATTGCTAACAGCCACGACATCAGCGTGGACCAGCTTCTCGCGGTCAATCGCACGATCAACTGCAACAACCTGCGCATCGGCGACGTGCTGAAAATCCCGGCCTCGGCGACGGTGGCCGCGACTCCCCGCGCAGGTTCGACCGCGACCGGTGGCGGTGGCGGTGGGAAGACCTACACGGTCGCCTCCGGGGATAGCTGTTCGGCGATTGCGACGGCGAACGGCGTCACCGTGCCAGCGCTCCTCGCGGCGAACCCGGCGATCAACACGAACTGCACGAACCTCGACATCGGCGACGTGCTGCGGATCCCGTAGATCGACGCGCCAACCTCGAGGCATGGGTGGCCCGCCCGTGCCTGGCTGGTATCGCGCGAGGATGCCCAAAGAGCGGGCGTACTTTACACTCAGCGAACTGTTCCTGGAGGAAATCGTAGTGAGTGATCGCCCGTTTAACGTCCTCGGCATCCAGCAGATCGCCGTG
>JBBSKE010000368.1:0-4113 GCA_038256595.1 Tepidiformales bacterium
ACAGCATGCTGCTCGTGGCCGACCTCGTGATCGATGCGCTGCTCGGCATCGGCAAGGCGCGGCCAATCGACCCCGACGAGCCTATCGGTATCGCCCTCGACCGGCTCGCGACCATTCGCAAGTCGCACACGCCGCCAAAGCTGATCGCGGTGGACCTCCCGTCTGGCGTCGACGCCGACACGGGCGCGAGCGACGCTCTCACCGTGCCGCCGGATCTGACCGTCACCTTCGGGCTGCCCAAGGTGGGCCTCTACCAGGAGCCCGCGAGCGCCCTCGTTGGCAAGATCCAGGTCATCGACATCGGTATCCCGAAAGCCGCGACCGACGCGATGGACCTCGAACTCATCACTCCGCGCTGGGTGCGAAGCGTTATGCCGAACCGGCCCACCGGCGCGAACAAGGGCACCTTCGGGCGCGTCCTCGTGCTCGGCGGGAGCAGCCGCTACCCGGGAGCGCCGAAACTGGCGGCGACCGCTGCCTATCGCGCCGGGGCGGGCCTCGTCACCATCGCCACCACCACGGCAGTGTCCACGCTCATCACGGGCGCCATAGCCGAGGCCACCTGGCTGCCGCTCGAAGCCTCCGAGGAGGGCACGGTCGCCGATACGACCGCGCTCGCCCTTCGCAACGAATGGCCAGACATCAACGCAGCGGTCATCGGGCCTGGGCTCGGCCGCTCGGAATCGGTCAGCGCGATGCTCTGGGCGATGCTGCCTGACCTCGCAGAGCTGCCCGGTGGAGTCGTGTTCGATGCCGACGCCCTGAACGCGCTCGCGACCATGCCAGACGCGCCGGAACGGATGCCCACGCGCACCGTGCTCACCCCGCACCCGGGCGAACTCGCGCGCCTGCTCGGAACGACCGTCGCGGATGTCCAGGCGCGGCGAATCGCGGCTGCCCAGCAAGCGGCGCGGAAGTACGGCGTCGTGGTCGTGCTCAAGGGCGCGCACACAGTCATCGCGGGTCCGAGCGGTTCGATCCGGCTGAGCCCGTACGCGAATCCGTTACTGGCGACCGCCGCCAGCGGCGATGTCCTCGCCGGGATGATCGGCGGCTACCTCGCCCAGGGGCTGGAGCCGGCAACAGCGGCTACGCTTGGCGTCTATCTCCATGGCGCAACTGGCGAGACACTGCGGGAAGAGTACGGCGATAGTGGCCTGCTCGCGGGGGAACTCGCGGACAAGCTGCCGTCGGTGGCGCGGGCTGCACGCACGATCTGAGCGTCAGCTGGCGAACATTCTGGTCCCGGGCCGCTGCCCAGATATGATAGACTGCCTATGCAGTATGACTTGGAGACACCGTGAGCAGACGCGTTGTGGTTACCGGCCTCGGCATGATTACTCCCGTAGGGCATAACGCCTGCGATACCTGGACTGCACTGCGCGACGGCGTATCTGGCATTGCGCGCATCACGCGCTTCAATCCCGATGGCTTCGGCTCGCAGGTCGCGGGCGAAGTGAAGGATTTCGACCCCACGAAGGTCATGGAGCGAAAGGACGCACGGCGCGCGGACCGCTTTACGCAGCTCGCCTTCGCAGCCGCCCAGGAAGCGCTCACGAACAGCGGTTATGTCATTCCGAAAGACGAGGGTCGCGATGTCGTGACCATCGTCGGGACGGCTATCGGCGGCATCACGACGCTCATGGAGGAGTACGACACGATGGTGGCGAAGGGCCCGAGCCGGGTGAGCCCGTTCCTCGTGCCGATGATGCTGCCGGACATGGCGAGCGGCCAGCTGAGCATCCGTCTCGGCGCGCGGGGCGTGAACTACGCGCTCATCAGCGCCTGCGCGAGTGGCGCGGACTGCATCGGCGAAGCGGCCAACATCATCCGCCGGGGCGACGCCGAGGTGGCCATTGCAGGCGGCACCGAAGCCGCGATTACGCCGATCGTGGTCGCCGGATTCGTCGCCGCGAAGGCCCTCTCCGGGAACTTGGACCCGGCGACCGCCTGTCGGCCGTTCGACGCCAATCGCGACGGTTTTATCCTCGCCGAGGGCGCCGGCATGCTCGTGCTCGAATCCGAAGAGCACGCGATCGCTCGCGGCGCCGAGATTCTCGCCGAACTCGCCGGCTACGGAGCCACGAGCGACGCCTTCCATATCACACAGCCGGAAGAGCACGGAGAGGGCGCCATTCGCGCCATGTCGCGTGCCCTCACGCAGGCCGGCATCGCCCCGGACGAGGTCGACTACATCAACGCACACGGCACTTCGACGCCGCTGAACGACCGCCAGGAGACGATGGCGATCAAGAAGCTCTTCGGCGACCACGCCGCGAATGTGCCAATCAGCTCAATCAAGTCGATGATCGGCCACTCGCTGGGAGCTGCCGGTGCGATCGAAGCCGGCATCTGCGTGCTCGCGATGAAGCACGGGATTATCCCGCCCACGATTCACCTCGAGCGCGCCGACCCGAATTGCGACCTCGATTATGTCCCGAACGTCGCCCGCTCGGCCTCGCTCCAGGTGACGATGACGAATTCGTTCGGCTTCGGCGGCCACAACGCCAGTCTCGTGTTCCGGCGGTACGAACCACGATGACGACCCCGTTGGCGGTTCAGCCCGGCCTGCGAGCGAGCAACGGCTCGCAGCGCCCAAGCTCCCGCTGGCGGCTGCGCGACCCCCACGCCCTCGAAAACGGCATCGCGGCGTTCCCTCCGCTCGTGGCGACGGTGCTCGCAGCTCGCGGCATCACGACGCGCGAGCAGGCCAACGCGTTCTACAAGCCGTGGCTCCAGGCCGACTACGACCCGCTCCAGCTGCCCGGGATGATCGAGGCGATTCGGCGCGTGCGAACTGCCATCGCGAACCACGAGACGATCGCCCTCTACGGCGACTTCGACGTCGATGGCGTGACTTCGATCGCGGTCCTGGCGACCGGCTTGCGTCCCCTCGGCGCGAAAACCATCAATTACATCCCAGACCGCTTCAAAGAGGGGTACGGACTCAACATCGATGCCGTCAGCGACCTCGCTGGGCGTGGCGCCGGGCTGCTGATCACGGCGGACTGCGGGATCAGCAGCGTCATCGAGGTGGCGCACGCGAACACTCTCGGCATGGACGTCATCATCCTCGACCACCATTCGGTGCCGGATGAAATGCCCGCCGCCCTCGCCGCGGTGAACCCGAAGCGGCTCGATTCGCCCTATCCGTTCACCGAACTCGCAGCGGTGGGCGTGGCCTTCCGCTTCCTCCAGGTGCTCTACGAGGACATGGGCCGACGGCTCGATGAGACACAGTTCGTCGACCTCGTGGCGCTCGGCACGGTCATCGATGTCGCCCCGCTCGAGGACGAGAACCGCCGGATCGTCGTCGCCGGACTCGAACAGATGCGCCAGTCGATGCGCCCCGGCCTGGAGGCGCTGACCTCGATTTCGCGCGTGCAGCCAGAGGCGATGAACGCGGAATCGCTCGGTTTCGCGCTCGGGCCGCGAATGAACGCCGCCGGCCGCATCCAGCATGCCTACCTCGCGCTCGACCTCGTGCTCGCGGAGGACATGCTCACCGCCCGCCGTCTCGCCGAGCAGCTCGACGGCCTGAATCGCGAGCGGCAGGAGCAGACTGAGCGCGCCTGTGCCATTGCAGAGGAGATTTTCGCCGGCGTAAGCGACCCGCTAATCATGGTCGGCAGCCCCGAGATCAGCTCAGGCATCGTCGGGATCGTCGCGGGGCGCATGGCCGAGCGCTACCACCGCCCGGCCGTCGTCTACGAGACCGGCGAGACGACCAGCCGCGCGAGTTGCCGCAGCATCCCCGAATTCGACATTGTCGGCGCGATCCGGCGCGAGAAAGACCTCCTCGTGCGGCACGGTGGCCACCGCGCGGCCGCCGGCTTCACGGTCGACAATCGCAACCTCGACATCCTCAAGGACCGGCTCATCAACACGGCTGCGGAGCTGCTCGACGAGCGCTCGCTGCAGCCGGTCATCGATATTGACGCCGAGACCGCGCTGTCGGGCCTGACGCCAATCGAGATCAAGGGGCTCATGCGCTTCGAGCCGTGCGGGCACGGGAATCGTAAGCCGGTGCTGCTCAGCCGAAACGTGCGGCTCGTCGAACAGAAGCTCGTGGGCGCCGACCAGAACCACCTGAAGGTCGCGTTCAAGGAGGGG
>JBBSKE010000369.1:0-4069 GCA_038256595.1 Tepidiformales bacterium
ACGAACCAGTCGGCGGTCTCGGGCAGGAAATGCACCGTGCCGAACAGGTAGATCGTGGTGTCCTCGTCGGCCACCTTCCACAGCGCCGGACCCGAAGGCGCGGCGGCCGGGGCCAGGGCAGGTGTGGCCGCCAGCGCCGGCATATCGAGCGGCGCCGCGCCCACCGCCGTGCAGCCGGCGAGCGCAAACGAAGCGGCGGTTGCGAGCGAGCGGGCGAATCGTGGACGAAGCTTCATGGTCGGACTTTCGCTTAGAGAGCGGTGGTAAACGGTTTGCACGTTTAAAATGCGGCTAGCGGTAGCGGTTCCACGCCCACCCTGCGCCCCACACGGTCATGACGGCGAGGAAGGTCAGCATTTCCTGCGGTTCGGGCGCAAGACCACCGCGCCAGGCGAGCCACCAGCTCGGCGTGATCGCGGCATTGGCGGTCATCGCGGCGAGCGCGGACGAACGATAGGCTCCCGCTTCGTGCTCGTCGATATTGCGCCACCAGTAGAGGCTGAGCAGCGGGGTCGCGACCGCCCACACCGCAATCGCGGCGATGGCGTACACCGGCGGGATGGGGGTGTTGGCATGGAGCATGTCAGCGCTCTCTCCCTCGCCTGCGAGCATGACCACGCTGAGCAGAACGCCGAGGACGACCGCGCCCATCAACGCGCCGCGGGCTTTGGCGGTGCGCGGGGCGACCGGCCCGGCGTTGAGCGCGCGGACCCCGCGCAGCACGGTCCGGCCAGCGAAGAACATCACGGCCAGGGCGGCAGCCACGACCAGCGCGCCGACCAGCGGGCGCTTCAGGCCATGGTCGATCACGGCGGACACGAAGCCCACAAGCACCCCCGCCGCGAATACTGCGACGATACCAGCGACGGCGATGCGGACAATCGGCATGAATCCGGGCGCAGCGTCTTCGCTTTCGCTGCGGCCGGACGCGGCATTACTGGGTGTCATCGAAAATCTCCTCGATCGGCATGGCGAACAGCCGGGCAATACGGAATGCGAGCGGCAGCGACGGATCGTGCTTTCCGGTCTCGATCGCGTTGACCGCCTGGCGCGACACATCGAGGTGCATCGCCAGGTCGGCCTGGCTCCAGTCGCGCATCGCGCGCAGGACCTTGAGCTTGTTGGTCATGGCCGGCTGTCCTTCCAGCGAAGGAACTGGAAGATGACGACGAACGCGAGGAGGAACGTTAGCCAGCTGATTAACATCGCCTGGCGCGCGGTCATTTCGACCTCGACGAGATAGTAAAGGCGGGCATAGGTCCGGTGCAGCCATCCGCTATCCCGCACGAATAGAGTTCCCATAATGGCATAGGCAAATGCGATGACCATCGGCGCGACGGCGGCCATAACCCCCACGACGACCAGCGTCCGGCGCCACAACCCTTCTGCATAATCGTCGCGCATGAATTTCGCGCAGATCAGGAATACGGGGATGATAAGCACGAAAATTTCGAGCGGCCAGGAGATCAGCTCGAACCAGAGCGGACGCGGTTTTGGCAATCGAGGACCAACCCAAATCGCCATGAAAGCACCCAGCGGCGCTAGCACGAGGCATGCGTCCATCAGCCAAAAATAGGCGCGATACCGGATCGATTTGCTGGGCTTGCGAGAGGGCGCGGTCGTGTCGGTCATGCGTCGCTCCAGCGTTTGAAGTGGTAGGTGGCGTAGAAGACGAGCAGGCCGATCAGGAAAGGCCACTCCAAAAGGCCGACCTGCGGGACGGCATCCGAAAGACGCTCGCCCGCAGCGATGGCGATCTGGGCAACGCCTGCCATGACGAAAAGCGCAATGCTGGCGCTGGCTGCCCATAACTCGGCCACGAAATCGTCGACACGTCGCGGTATGCGCATGATGAACATCGCAAACATGTTGATCGTTACGGCCGGTATGGTCAGATCGGGGATCCACTGCAGACGGCTGGCGAACAGCACCAGCGCCATGATGGTGCCTGCGATGCTCATGTTGAGTGCGATTTGCGAATAGTCGCGGTTCGTCACGGCGTGGGGGTCGTAGGGCATGGCGAGCGCTCCTCAGAATCCGCGCAGGCGCTTGACGTGGAAGCCTGCGAAGAAGCCCAGGATGGCGATCGCAGGGGCGATGGTCGCAGGCGTGTCCATCTTCTTGTCCAGGCCTGTCAGTCCGTCGATGAAGCCTTCGGAGAACGGAGCGAAGAGGAAGACGATGACGAGTGTCACGAACGCCGCCGAAGTCCCCGCGGTCCACAGGCTCTGGATATACTCGTCGCGCAGCTTGCGCCGCATGAGCAGTCCAAGGCTGACGAGCAGCATCCCGATCGAAAACCCGCGGACGAAATCCGGCCAGCCGAGCGTGGTCGCGGCAAGATAGAGCATGATCGCGGCGGTACCGGCGTATGCCATCACCAAATACAGCGTCGTACGTTTCTCGGCGGTCACGGGGTGCTCCGGAAGGTCAGTGAACGGGAAAGAGTAGGGACCGGGCCGGGCTGCGGCACCGGTCCCTGCGGCACCCGGGTCAGACGCCCGGCTGCGAGTTGACGGCGGTGGCTGCGAAGCGAACCTTGGCGGACTTCGCCTTGGCTATCGTGAGGCGAACCATCGGGCGGTTGCCCTCGATCACGTCGAAGCGGCACTCCGCTTCAATCCGCTTCGAGGCGATATCGCGGCTTTCGCTGAGGCACATCGCTTTGGCGGCATATTCCACGCGCTCGTCGAGGCGGGCGATCCCCGCTTCGGTGGTGAGGTCGAGATCGCTCGTCTTGACGGTGTAGCTCGGAACGGTGTCGGTCGCTCCGGCGACGGTCGAGGTGACGAGGAGGGCGGCGATGGCGATGGTCTTCAGCATTTCGATTCTCCGGTTTGGATGTAGGGTCCAAGGGTCAGATCAACCTTCCGTTTTGTCAGGTTGTGCTGACTATATGTCGCGATTCGCTGACTATGTCAACAATACCTGACAAATAGGTGGGTTGAACTTCCATTCGGCTCCGCAAACCGCTGCGGTTGACGGCCCCACGCGCCTCCGCCATTGCGCACTGCACCATGAGCCGCGACCCTTCCCGTAGCTTTCAGGACATGATCCTCACGCTCCACGATTTCTGGAGCGCGAACGGCTGCCTGATCCTCCAGCCTTATGACATGCGAATGGGCGCGGGGACGTTCCACACCGCGACCACGCTGCGCGCGTTGGGGCCCGAGCCATGGAACGCCGCGTTCGTCCAGCCGTGCCGCCGCCCGACCGACGGGCGGTATGGCGAGAACCCGAACCGGCTGCAGCACTATTACCAGTATCAGGTGATCCTGAAGCCGAGCCCGGCGAACCTGCAGGAGCTGTACCTTCAGTCGCTGGTCGAGATCGGCATCGATCCGCTCAAGCACGACATCCGCTTCGTCGAAGACGACTGGGAAAGCCCCACTCTGGGCGCGTGGGGGCTGGGCTGGGAGGTCTGGTGCGACGGGATGGAGGTGACCCAGTTCACCTATTTCCAGCAGATGGGCGGGTTCGATTGCAAGCCGGTGGCGGGCGAGCTCACTTACGGCCTCGAACGGCTCGCGATGTACCTCCAGGGCGTCGACAACGTGTACGACCTGAACTTCGACGGGCGCGGCACTTCGTACGGCAAGGTGTTTCTCGAAAATGAGAAGCAGATGTCGAAGTGGAACTTCGAAATCGCCGATACCGACGCGCTGTTCGACCTGTTCGCCACGGCCGAGGCCGAGTGCCGCAACGCGCTCGCCCACGATGTCCCGATCGCCGCGTACGAGCAGGCGATCGAGGCGAGCCACGTGTTCAACCTGCTCCAGGCGCGCGCCGTGATCAGCGTGCAGGAGCGCGCCAGCTACATGGGCCGCGTGCGCGATCTCGCGCGCGGCAGCTGCGAAGCCCACATGGCCAAGGAAGCCGACCGCTGGGCTGCCGAATATCCGGGGTGGTCGGCGTGAGCGCGGCGGACTTCCTGCTCGACCTGCGCTGCGAGGAAATCCCCGCGCGGATGCAGGCCGGCGCGCGCGCCGACCTCGAGCGACTGTTCCGCGCCGAAATGGACGCGGCGGGCGTGACGGTGGGCGCGGTGACCGTGTGGTCGACCCCGCGC
>JBBSKE010000370.1:0-4065 GCA_038256595.1 Tepidiformales bacterium
CAAGCAGGAGCCATTCGTGCCGGTCGCCTCGCCGTTCACACCCCCGGCATCGTCCGCCGACCGCCTGCGCGAGCTTGCCAGCCTCCGGGAGCAGGGGCTGCTCACGGAAGAGGAATACCAGGCGCGGCGCGAGGGGATCCTGCGCGAGTTGTAGCCGCCGCCAGAACGCGAGAAACCCGCCCCATTTGGAGGCGGGTTTCTGGTTCGATCGAACAACCGCGCGGGCTCGCTACTTTATTGGCGAGAAGTCGGTCATCCGGATGATCTTGTTTTCGATGTGGTGGACGAGTGGGCCGTCCTTTTCGGATTCGGCGGCTGCTGCGCGCCATTCCGGGTCCGTGGCGAAGGCAGCCCATGCGGAGTCGCGGTGAGCAGCGTCGTTGAAGCCGAGGATGTAGATGAGTTCGTCGCTGCTGCCGCCGATGGCGTTCGTGAAGTAGGCGACGTTCGTGATGCCGTGCTTCTCGAAGAGCTTCGTGGTGTGGTCGCGGAAGCGCTTCTGGAGCGCGCCCATCTTGCCGGGGTGGGCGACGTAGGTGCGCATTTCGTAGATCATGATTGGTTCTCCCGTGGGTTTGAGGTGGAGCCGATTCTACGCGCGCGGGGCGTAGTTGCGAGCGGGCGGGCGGGAGTTTGCGGCTGGCGATGGAGATGGGTGCGGCGACAGGCGGTGGGCACGCTCCCTAAGGCGGTCGCGTTACTGACGGTTGCCCAACCAGCACGTCGCGACCAGCCCGCTCGCTTGTGTCAGTAACGCGCGGCCAGCCCGCTCGCTTGTGTCAGTAACGCGACCGACGAAGGGAGCGTGACCAGGCGAACGGAGAGCGGGCCTGCGGGCAGAGATTCGGCGGCGAATCACGACGACCACTCCATGCCTGTCGTGGTTCTGAATGTCCCGGTTGCGCCCAACGCCCCGCGATTTCGCCCCGTTCAAACTCGTCGCCTATCATGAGTTCACGATGACATCCCCTGTGCTTTCCGCCGCCACACGTAGTCGCGGCATGCGTGACCTCCTTCCCGATGAGATGCGGGCCTTCCGCCGTGTCGAAGACGCCTTCCGCTCCGCCGCAACCCGGTGGGGCTACGACGAAATTCGCACGCCCACCATCGAGACGTACAACCTCTTCACCCGGGCCGGCACGCTGACGCCGGAGATGCTCTCCCACGTCTACACCTTCCTCGATTGGGACGGCTGGAGTGGCGAGCGCGTCGTTCTTCGCCCCGATTCGACCATCCCGGTGGTGCGCGCTGCCGCCCAGGCCGGCCTGACGCACCCCGCGCGCCTGTTCTACGTCCAGAACGTATTCCGCTTCCACGAGAACGAGGATGACCGCGAAGAATGGCAGTGCGGGATCGAGTATCTCGAGGCGCCGCCCGTGCTCGGCGAGCTCGAAGTGGCATCGATCGCCTGCGAAACGCTCCTCGCGCTCGGGTTCGAACCCTCGGTGCGGCTCTCCCACGTCGGTGTGATGCGCGCCGTCCTCGAAGCGGCGAACGGGGCGGTCCCCCACGGCGCCTACGAGCGGATCGCCGCCGAAGGCCCGGCCGCCATGCGCCACTACCTCGCCGACGCGCCCTCTGCGGCTGCGTTCGTCGAAGTTGCCCTGCGCCCGGCGGGCGGCCCGGCCCTGCTCGACAATCTCGCCGCCCTCGCGACCAGTGCCGCGCCCGCCGCAATCCCGGCCCTCACCGAACTCCGCGGGATCGCCGCCGCGCTCACCGACTCCGGCCGCGAAGTGACGGTCGACCTCAGCTTCACGCGCGGCTTCGAGTACTACACCGGCGTCGTCTTCGACTTCATGGCTCGCGGCGAATCCTGGGGTGGTGGTGGTCGCTACGCTGCTGCCGGCGTCGATAGCGCCTGTGGCCTCGGGATCGAAGCGGAACGGCTGGCGAAAGCCCTCGCGCCAGGCAGCCGCCGCAACCAGGTGGTTGCTGTCGTCCCCGATTCCGACGACGACCTCGGCCGCGCGCTGCAGGTGACCCGTGCCCTCCACCGCAGCGGAATCGCCGCCTCGCTCGCTGCGACAGCCGACGCCGCGGTCACCGTGGTGGTCTCGGGCGAGCAACTTCGCGCCCAGACCTCCGCCGGAACGACCGGCATGATGACCCGTCTCGACGACCTCGTCGAAATGCTCGTGCTCGCCAAATGAGCATCAAGATCGCCCTCCCAACCGGCGACCCACGCGCGTCCGTGGGCGAACTGCTCGACTCCGCGGGGATAGACGTGGTCGGCTACGAGCCCTCCTCGCGCGTCCTCCGCTCGGTCAACGAAACCGGCGCAATCACGAGCCGCGTCTTCCGCGAGAAGGACATCCCGATCCAGGTCGCGCTCGGTAACTACGACCTCGGCATCTGCAGCGACCTTTTCCTGACCGAATTGCAGGTGCGGTTCCCACTCCAGCGCGTCGTGCGCATCGGCTCGCTGCCGGGCGCGATGTCCGAAGTCTGGCTCTGCGCCTCGCCCCAGAGCGGCCTCCAGGAGCGCGATCTGCCTTCCGCGGCGGCGATGGACGGCGCGCGGATCGTCTCCGAGCTGCCGAATCTCGCCGATATCGTCGCGATTCACCTGCGCATGCCAGGCTACAGGCTCACGCCGCTCCTCGGTTCGGCCGACGCCTACCCGCCCGAGGACGCCGAGTTCGTGCTCTATCCCTGCGCCGGTCCGGAAGTTGCAGTCGCGAAAGGCCTCGTCCCGCTCGCACGCATCTACCGCGGCGGCCTCGCCCTGATCGCGAACAGCGACTCGCTCGCAAATGCACCGCTGGCCGGGATCCTCGCGAAACTCGCGCCGTTCCTGCGCCCCGGCGAACCCGACCTCTCGCTCCCCGGCCCGGGATACGCGGAGATGACCCGGTTCGGCCGCGACTACGGCGTCGTCCGCCTCGCCCTGCCCGACGGCCACGCCCAGCGCGCGACCCCGTCTTGCCTGCGCGACGCGGGCATCGAGTTCGATGGCTACGACGAGAAGGCCTACGTTCGCCGCCCGATCTGCAACATCCCCGGGGTCGAGGCGAAGGTCGTGCGCCCGCAGGATATGCCGCAACTCGTGGCCCTCGGCATGTTCGACATCGCCATCAGCGGCCGCGACCTCCTCCACGAGCACCTCTGCCGCTTCCCCGGTTCGCCCGTGAAGATGGCCGTCGACCTCGGCAAGAATCTCTACCGCATCGGCCCCGTGGTCGACCAGTTCTTCCCGGCCGAGACGACCGCTGAGGCGCTCAAGATCTGGAACGCGCTCGGGCGACCGGTGCGCATCGCGAGTGAGTTCCCGGCGACTGCGGAGGCGTTCGCCCGCGACCACGGCATCGAACATTCGAGCATCATCCCGGTGGCGGGCGCGAGCGAGGGATTCGTCCCCGAAGACGCCGACTTCCTCGTCGAAGGCACCGAAACCGGCACATCAATTCGCGCAAACGGCCTGAAAATGCTCGACCCGTTCATGGAATCCACAAACTGCGTTATCGTCCGTAGCGAGCACGTCACCAGCCGGGGCGACCTGGTCGATTCCCTCGTGGAGCGATTCGCGCGATCGGTGAAGGCGGTGGAGGTTGCCTGATGCCGCCCATCACCATGCACATGATCATCGCGCGCAATATCGCTGACGACCTCGCTTCGCCCGAACTGGACGCTGCGCGCGGCGCCTACCTCCTCGGCGCCACCACCCCGGACATCCGCGTCATCACCAAACAGGACCGGATGAGCACGCACTACTTCGACCTGAACGTGCTCGAACCACAGGATTCGGTCGGCGAGTTCCTGAAGGCAAATGCGCAGCTGCTCGATTCCTCCTGGATGAATGCGGACACGCGCGCCTTCGTGGCCGGGTACATCAGCCACCTCGTGCTCGATGAGCAGTACATCACGACCATGTACCGCAAGTATTTCGCACCCCACGATGCCCTCGGCGGGAAGATGCGCGCGAACGTGATGGACCGCCTGCTGCAGTTCGAAATGGACCGCCGCTATGGAAACTCGCCAGAAGTGAAGCTCCATCTCTGCACCTCGCTCGATTGCCAGGTGACGCCCATCGCCGCCGATTTCGTGACGGACAAAGCAACGCTG
>JBBSKE010000371.1:0-4059 GCA_038256595.1 Tepidiformales bacterium
CGTAAGCATTTTGCTGCGATCCAAGGAGTTTGAGATGCCCCGTTTTGACCTGAAATCCCTCGTAGACCGCATGTTCCCGCCGCTGCTCGTGCAGACGCCGGCCCCGATCCACATGGCCCGCACCCCGCGCCGCTGCCCGGATTGCTTCGCTGCCTACGAACCGGCCCGTCATCGCTACTGCCCCCAGTGCAGTATGGCCGTGCCGGAATGGCGCTACGGCTAGGCTTACCGCCTCGTCCTCATCGCCGGTGCTACCATTTTCCACGTGAGCACCCCGTCCGAAACCTTCGTCGATATCAATGGCCACCGGCTGCGTGTACGCGCGGCCGGGACAGGCCCGCTCGCCGTCTTCGGCCACGGCCTCCTCGGTTCGATCGAACAGGTCGACGAGAACGTCCCCGGGATCGATGCGCTCTTCAGCCGTATCCAGCTGCTCGCCTACGACGCGCGCGGCCACGGCCAGTCCAGCGGTCCGGGTGACCCCGCCGGCTACACCTGGGAAACCCTCGGGCAGGATATGGTCGCGCTCGCCGACCACGCGGGCGCGGGCACTGCTGTCTTCGGTGGCGCCTCGATGGGCGCGGCGACCGCGCTCTGGGTGGCGCTGGAACGGCCCGAACGCGTGCGCGGCCTCGTCCTCGTGATGCCCCCGCCGCTGGGCTACGAATCAGTCCGCGCCGAACAGGAGCAGCAGGCCCTGAAGATGCTCGACCTGCTCTCGGCGATGGTCACGCAGTTCGGGCTCGAAGCGACCGTCGAGATGGCTGGCCCATTGCTCGGTGGGGGCTCCACGCCGGAGGACGCTGCAGCGCGCAAGGAGTGGCTGCTTGGCCAGAACCCGCTCGCGCTCACCTGCGCGGTCCGCGGCCTGCTGCAATCGCCCTTCCACGACCCTGAGGCCTACCGTCGCATCTCCGTGCCGGCGCTGATCATGGCGCACGAAAACGACGGCCTGCATCCGGTCCGCTCGGCGAAGCTCCTCGAAGAGATGATCCCGGCGAGCCGCCTCGTGGTAGCGCCCGGCCCCGGCTACTGGCGCGAAAACCCCGGCGAATTCATCTCCGAAGTGAACGATTTCCTCGATTCGCTGCCCGACACCAAATAGTCGGAGCCCCGGCGCGCTAGCCCGGGGAGGCGTGATTCGCCGCCGAATCCCTCCGCCCGCAGGCCCGCCTCCCGCGACCCGGCACCGCGTCACCCGGCAACCCGGCCGGCCGCGCGAATTGGACACCAAGTCACCCGCCCGCTTGCTTTCCGCACGCGGCTCGGACTCGCTGGACAGCCGAGCGGCGCTGCGCAGGGCTCAGCTGAAGTCGGTGATCGTTGTGAAACCGACCGTCCCGAATGTGCCCATCGACTCCATCACCCGCGGAACATCGTTCAGCGAGATGCGTTCGCCGACAATCGACTGCGGGTGCAGCTTGCCGCTGGCCACCATGTTGAGCATCGGCCGATATTGATGATGGGGGTTGCCGATCGAGCCCCGAAACTCGATCTCTGAAGCCGTAATCAGATCAACGGGCAACGCTACCTCGCCGGACTCTGCAGCTGAGGTCACTCCTATCTGGACGTGGATGCCACCTTTGCGCAGCGAGTGAATCGAGTTGAGCATGGTCGCCTTGATGCCAAGCGCGTCAATCGAGACGTCGGCGCCGCCCTTCGTGATGTCTTTCACCCTCTGGCCGACATCGCCGTCACGTGCGTCGATGGTTTCAACGGCGCCCTCGGCTCGCGCGCGCGCCAGCTTCGTCTCATCGAGATCAACGGCAATAACCTGGGCCCCAAGCGCTGCCGCAACCTGGATCGCCGATAGGCCGATGCCGCCACAGCCATTGACCACCACCCAGTCGCCGCCCTTCACCTCGCCGCGGTCCGCGACGCCGCGGTACGAGGTCATGAAGCGGCAGCCCATGGCCGCGCCGGCTTCGAATGAGACGTTGTCGGGCAGGGGAATTGCATTGAAATCGGCGCCACCAATAATTGAATACTGGGCAAACCCGCCGCCTCGCCGCTTTGGGGATGTGCACAGATTGGACTTGCCGGAGGCGCAGTAGCGGCATGTGCCGCATCCGTTATGGAACGGGGTAAGGACGCGCATCCCGGGCGCGATCAGCTTGACCCCGGGACCGACTTCTTCGATCACACCCGCCTGTTCGTGGCCCAGCACCGCCGGGAGCGGCGGCTTAATCCCCATCCAGCTGAGTTCGCCCTGCCAGATGTGCCAGTCGCTACGACAAACCCCGCAGGCTTCCAGGCGAAGAAGCGCCTCGTTTGGCCCTACTTCCGGCTTTGGGAAATCGCGGACCACCAACGGCATCATGAGTTCCTCAATAACGGCAGCTTTCATGACGTACTCCTTCGTGCGGTGCGCCATCCTAGCACTGCAGCGGGGGATCGTCGATGACAGAAAGCGATGCGATGGCGCCAGCGGCGCTACGTCTTCGAGGCGTCGTCAGGGGGACTGGCGGCGGGGCGCTGGCCGCGAGTGTGGTCTCGCGAGAGCGTCGTACACCAGCCGGCGTTCGCGGAGTCGCGTTCGCCCCAGCGCCGCAGCCTGGACGACAGCCAGGTGCCGGCGAGGATCGACGCGGCAGCAGCGGGAATGGAAGTTCTGTTCATGGATCTTATGGTAGCAGGTTCGAAGCGCGGGAATCGCCACCGAGGCACCTTCCTGGCCCACGAGCAGGCACGGGCGTTGGCTGATTCGTCGCCAAACCACGGCCGGCGATTGTGAAATATTTCGCATAAGGGGTATTGCATGCCCGAGTATGCTTGCTCGTTGCGAGGCCCAGCACGGGTTTCGCGCACGACGCACCCACACCACCGCAGGAGGTACGAAATGGTCGCCAAAGTCTTCATCGAACGGAAGGTCCGCCCCGGGAACGAGCGCAAAGTGCTCGAACTCATGAAGCAGCTCCGGGTCAACTGCCTCGATGAGCGTGGCTACGTCAGCGGGGAGAGCCTCGTCGACACCGAAGATTCGCAGGCCATCCTCGTCATCAGCACGTGGTGGAACAAGGGCGCCTGGGAGGATTGGTACCAGTCGAAGAAGCGGCTGGCGGTCGAACGCGAGATCGAAGGGCTGCTCATGGAGCCGGAGACGGTGCGCGTCTATATGGATGGCGTGCCACCGGAGGCGGCGGGTCCGTAGCCGCCAATCCCGGGTTCGAAACGGCCGGCTCAGGCGTTGGCATAGACTCGGAAGCCGAAGTCGGCGTAGCGAAACTCGGGCGCAAGGCTGGAGCGGGCGTTGATGCGCGTGACCGGGATGCGGTGCCGCCAACTGCCGCCACGGCTCGCCCGGCGCTTGCCCCCGTCGGCTCCGGTGGGCGATTCGATCGGCGATTCGGCGTAGTAGGTCGCCGAATACCAGTCGCTGCACCATTCGTGGACGTTATCGGCCATGCAGCGAAGGCCGTAGCCGTTCGCGCAGCCCTTGGACGGCGGATGGGGCGCGCTGGCGGCGAGGACGGCCTCTCCAAGGGGATGTTGCGCGCCGGACCAGGGCCAATCGCCGCCGGTCAGCCCGCCGAGCGCGGCAAACTCGCGTTCGGCCTCGGTCGGTAGGCGATAGGCGGTCCCGGTGCGCGATTCGAGCCAGGCGCAGTAGGCGGACGCATCGAACCAGCTGATCCCGACCACCGGCAGGCCTGGCGCGGCGAACCGCTCCTCGTGCGCGAACGGCGGCGGCGCGATGCCAGTCTCAACGACATAGGCGAGGTACTGGGCGTTCGTGACCGGCGAAATGGCGGCGCGAAAGCCCGCGAGCGTGACCCGGTGCGGCGGCGACTCATCTGGCGCGCTCCCGGCCTTGCCCATGACGAACGTGCCGCCGGGGATGGTCACCAGCTGCGGCAGGTCGAGGGTGGAGTGCGCAGTGGTCGCTGGAGTGGTCATTCGCCACAGGATAGCGAATCTACACAGTCGTAACGCGGAAGTCTGGCCCCTCGCGCCGCGGCTCGCTAGGATCGGGGCCATGTTTAAGACGTGGACAGCGACCGACGACGACCTCGAGGCCATGGCGCGCGCGGTTGAGGGACACCTCAACGAGTTCGCCGA
>JBBSKE010000372.1:0-4051 GCA_038256595.1 Tepidiformales bacterium
CTTCTGGAAGTAGCCGCGTTCGATCGCCGGGACGACGCCGCCATACGCCTCGATTTCACTGAAGATGCGGAGCACGTCGGCCTCGATGTCGGATGTCAGCTTCTCGACGAAGTAGCTGCCGCCGAGCGGGTCGACCGTGTTGATCACGCCGCTCTCGTGGAGGATGACCTGCTGCGTGCGAACGGCGAGACGCGCTGCCTTGTCGCTGGGCAGGGCGATCGCTTCGTCCATAGAGTCCGTGTGCAGCGACTGGGTGCCGCCGAGGACGGCCGCGAGCGCCTGGATGGCGACGCGCACGAGGTTCACCTCCGGCTGCTGCTCGGTGAGTGAAACGCCAGCCGTCTGCGTGTGGAAGCGCATGAGCCAGGAGCGCTCCCTCTTCGCCCCGAAGACCTCGCGCATCTGCCGCGCCCAGATGCGGCGGGCGGCCCGAAACTTCGCGATCTCTTCGAAGAAGTCGTTGTGGCTGTTGAAGAAGAAGCTAATGCGGGGCGCGAACGAGTCTATGTCCATGCCCCGGGCGAGGGCCCACTTCACGTACTCAATACCGTCGGCGAGCGTGTAGGCGAGTTCCTGGGCAGAGGTCGAGCCGGCCTCGCGGATGTGGTAACCACTCACGCTGACCGGGTTCCAGAGCGGCATCTCGTTCGTCGCGAATTCGATCGTGTCCGTCACCAGTCGCATCGATTCCTTCGGCGGGTAGATGTACTCGTTCTGGGCGATGAACTCTTTAAGGATGTCGTTCTGGAGCGTGCCGGCCAGTTTCGCGCGGGGAATGCCGCGCTTTTCGGCGGCGGCGATGAAGAGCGCCCAGACCACCGGCGCCGGGCTGTTAATCGTCATCGAAGTCGTGATCTTGTCGAGCGGGATGTCGCTGAGGAGGATCTCCATGTCGGCGAGCGAGTCGAGCGCGACGCCGCAGCTGCCGAATTCGCCCTCCGCCCACGGTTCGTCGTGGTCGTAGCCCATGAGCGTCGGCATATCGAAGGCGATGGAGAGGCCATTGTTGCCGGTCGCAAGGAGCTCCTTGTAGCGCTGGTTCGTCTCTTCGACCGACCCAAAACCGCTGAACATGCGGATCGTCCACGGCTTGCCGCGATAGCCGGTGCGATGGATGCCGCGCGTGAAGGGGTAGCTCCCGGGGAGGTTGATATCGCGCTCGTAGTCGATATCCGCGACGTCCGTGGGGTCGTAGAGCCGGTTAATCGGGCGGCTGGAGACGGTCATGAAGGGCCCGGCGCGTTCGCTGCCCTGGTCCTCGACGGCCTTGTCGTAGGCGGCACGGAGTTCAGTCGAGCGGTCTTCGTTGTTCATTCGGTCACGGTCCCCAGCTTGGTGTCGGCGCAAGGCGCACCTGTGTGAGCATGCGCTCACGGTAGCATCGCGCGAGCAGGGCCAGCAACAGCAGCCCGCTCTCGACAACGCGTTGCTCGCCCGTTCGGCGTATAGATGGGGAGCAGGGGTTCAAAGCAAACGTCGCGTAGCGTAGGCTTCGACCGGCTGGGGAGGATTTCTCTCGATTGGCGTTCCAGTCGGCCCACGAGAACAGAAGGAGTACACCATGTCCATTCGCGGAGCAGTTTTTCGCAACGCCCGGGAGCCGCTGACCATCGAATCGCTCGAGATCGACAGCCCACAGACGGGCGAAGTCACGGTCCGGCTGATGGCCAGCGGCGTCTGCCATAGCGACCTCCACTACGTCGATGGCGAGAACGCGATCGGCCCGATGGGCGGCGAAAACGGCACCGTGCTCGGCCACGAAGGCGCCGGGATCGTCGAATCTGTCGGCGAAAACGTGTCCTATGTTCGCCCCGGCGACCACGTTATCGCCTGCCTCTCGAAATTCTGCGGCCGTTGCGACCAGTGTCTCTCCGGCAACCCGGCACGCTGCCGCGTCTCCTACCGCGACATTCGCCCGGACCGTCTGAGCCAATCCGGCAAGTCGGTAACGCCCTTCGTTGGCCTCGGCACCTACGCCGAGAAGATGCTCGTGAACGAGAACAACCTCGTGAAAATCGCCGACGACATCCCCTTCGACCGCGCGGCCCTGCTCGGCTGCGGCGTGACGACCGGCCTCGGCGCGGCGCTCAACACGGCGAAGGTCATCCCCGGGAGCACGGTCGCCGTCTTCGGTTGCGGTGGCGTCGGCCTCTCGGTCATCCAGGGCGCGCACATCGCCGGCGCAGCCATGGTCATCGGCATCGACACCTTCGAATCGAAGCGCGAAATGGCGATGGGCGCGAATGCGACGCACTTCATCAACGCCAGCGAAACGGACCCGGTGGCGGCGATTCGCGAGCTCACCGGCGGCGCGGGCGTGAACTACGCCTTCGAAGCGGTCGGCTTGCCGAAGCTCGTGCGCCAGTGTGTCGAGAGCCTCGACATCGGCGGCCTCGCGGTCGTCGTCGGTGTGCAGCCGACCAATTCGATCTACGAGATCCCCAGCGCGGCCTTCGCGGGCGAAAAGCGGCTGCAGAGTTGTAGCATGGGTTCGAACCGCTTCCGCATCGACATCCCGCACTGGATCGATCTCTATCGCCAGGGACGGTTGCGGCTCGACGAGATGGTCAGCGCCCGCCGCCCGCTCGACGAGATCAACGAGGCCTTCTCCGCCATGCGCGAAGGCACCGTCGCCCGCAGCGTGCTGGTTTTCGAATAGCGAACGGCTCGGCCTGGCCCACTCCATTTGGGAGCGGACCGGGCGTGAATGACCCACCTGCAGACCCATCAGCTCGGGGCGAAGCTCCGAAATGGTGGGTCTGCGCACGCCATCGAAGGAGCATGCAGTGAGTTTCCTGGACAACCTCGGCGAGGCCCAACGCCTGACCTACAACACCGCCCGCAGCTATGCGCGCGATGAACTCCAGCCCCTTGCCGATGCCAGCGTGCGCGATGAGACGCTCGTCCGCCGGGTGCTCCCGCGGCTCGCCGAACTTGGCATCCTCGGCGGCGTGTTCCCTGAAGATGTGGGCGGCGCCGAGGCCGATTACATCTCCTTCTGCCTGGTCTGCGAGGCGATTGCCGGCGTCAGTCCGTCGGTCTTCACGGGTGCGCTCACGGTCCAGCTTTCGCTCGTCGGAACGGCCCTGAACAAATACGGCAACGACTACCAGCGGCGAACCGTGCTCAAATCGATGCTCCAGGGCCAGAGTCTCGGCTGTTTCGCGCTCACTGAGCCCGATTCCGGCTCGGACCCCGCGGCCGGCAAGATGCTCGCCGAAAAACTCGACACGGGCTGGCGGCTGACCGGCACGAAGCTCTGGATTTCGAACGGCAGCATCTCCGACTGGGCGCTCGTGTTCGCGCAGACCAACCCGGGCTCACGCCACCGCGGGATGACCGCGTTCCTCGTCGATATGACGCTCGCGCGCGTGTCGCGGAAGGATATCGAGTACAAGCTCGGCCTCTGGTCGTCGGATACGGCCGAGATCAACCTCGACGGCGTGCTCGTCGGCGATGATGCGGTCGTTGGCGCGGTCGGACAGGGGTTCGCGATTGCCCAGAACTCCCTCGAATCTGGGCGGCTCTCGACCGCGGCAGCAGGCGTTGGTATCTCCCAGGCCTGCCTCGAACTGTCGATCAACTACGCGAAGACGCGCGAGCAGTGGGGCAAGCCGATCGGCGGCCACCAGATTGTCCAGGAGATGGTGACCGACATGGCCATCGCCACGAGTGCGTCCCGGCTGCTCGTACACGAGGCAGCGAAGACCATCGAAGCAGGGCGGCAGGCGCGCGCCGAAGTGGCGATGGCGAAGCGCTTCGCGACCGAAGCAGCCGTCCAGACCGCCCGCAATGCCGTCTCGCTGCACGGCGGCGTGGGTTATGTCGATGAAACCGGCGTCTCCGGGCTCCTTCGCGACGCCATCGGCCTCAGCCTGTACGAAGGCACGAACCAGATCCAGGCGCTGCTGGTCGGGCGGGAGTTGCTAGGCCTGTCGGCCTTCGCGTGAGGGTGGGGTTTAGGCTGTAGGCTTCAGGCTATAGGCCTTCGACGGACGTGATGAGGGCCGCGATTGCTTCGGCGGCCGCAGGCAATCGCCCTTGCCCACGA
>JBBSKE010000373.1:0-4049 GCA_038256595.1 Tepidiformales bacterium
CTTTCGACCGTGCAGATCGTCAAGAAAGATGGCCGCCGGGAGGACTTCAACCGCGAGTAACTGCTCGCCGGACTGCGCAAGGCCTGCGCCAAGCGCAATGTCGCGGTTGCCCAGATCGAAGCCGCCGCGGCCGACATCGAAGCACAGATTGCGGCCGAAAATGCCGCCGAAATCCCCTCCACCTGGCTGGGCGAACTCGCAATGGACGCCCTCCGGAAACTCGACCACATCGCCTACATCCGATTCGCCTCGGTCTACCGGCCGTTCACCGATATCGAATCACTCAAGGACGCCGTTGCCGCGCTGGAGGAGGGCCGCATCGCGACCCCAGAACAACGCACCCTGCAGCTGCCCCTGCCCGATGACCCACCGGCGAAACCGCGCTCGCGGCTCGCCGGAATCGATAACCGGAGCGTGAGTACCGCGACAGGGAGGTAACCGCCATGAAAATCTGGGAAGTACACAGCGTACAGACGAACGGCGCCATCAAGGGAACCTACGATGGCGAAGCCGACGTCAACGGACTTGTGCTTTCGGAGAAGGCGTACCTCCTTGCTCTGCGGGACTACCGGCCGGCCGAACTTGTACGGCTCGTCGCGAGGGAAGGGCCGGAACTCGCCGCCGAGGAGTTGATTGGCCACTTCAGCTCGATCGACGCCCTCAGAGCCTCCGGCGGACGCGGCCTCGTTGCTGCAAGAAGCTGGAGCATGGCGCCAAAGGTGATTCGTTCCGACGAAGCCGAGGCCCCGAAAGCGATGGACCGCCGCCGCTAAGGTCGGTCCACGAGACTTCGGGAATCGCTCGACAATCTAGAACAGCCGTTCTAACCTATTGACCCGGACACGCCAACATTCGGCGTGCGGGTCTCCGTCACCCAGAAATACTGTCCAGACTGGATGGAGGCACGTGTTATGACCCAGATTTTTGAACGTCCCGAGGCAACCGAAGTGGAACACGAGTACACCCCCATCCAGCTCAAAATCTTTCGCGACCGCTACGCCCTGGGCGAAGAGCAGTTCCCCCACGAGGCCTGGTCCCGGGTAGCCGGCGCCGTTGCCGCGCACGAACTGCCGGGCCGCCGCGAGCACTGGTCGCAGCGCTTCTTCGACCTGATGGCGAACTTCCGCTACGTCCCGGGCGGCCGGATCATGGCGGCGATGGGCTCTGGCGCTGGCGTCACCGCGCAGAACTGCTACGTCATCCCCTCGCCGGACGATAGCCGGGCCGGGATCATGCACAGCCTCGGCGAGTGGGTGGAGATCCAATCCAAGGGCGGCGGTGTGGGCGTCAACATCTCGTCCCTGCGGCCCCGCGGCGAACTCGTAAAGGGCGTAAACGGCACCTCCAGCGGCCCTGTCTCGTGGGCGCAGCTCTTCGCCTTCGTGTCGCACGACATCATCATCCAGGGTGGCAGCCGCCGCGGCGCCGCGATGATCATGCTCGATGTGGACCACCCGGACATCTTCGAATTCATCCACGCCAAGGAGACACCGGGCATCCTCGAAGGCTGCAACATTTCCGTCTGCCTCAGCGATGCATTCATGGAATCGGTCGAAAAAGACACCGATTGGGACCTCACCTGGAAGGGCAAGGTAATTCGCACCGTACGCGCCCGCCAGATCTGGGACGAAATCTGCGAAGCCGCCTGGAAGAGCGCCGAACCGGGCATCTACTTCATGGAGCGCGCCAACAAAGAGGCCAACTCGGGCTACTTCGAGACGCTCATCAGCACGAACCCCTGTGGCGAACAGCCGCTGGGCGCGTTCGGGGCCTGCCTGCTCGGGTCGTTCAACCTCGCGGCCTTCGTCAAGCAGGGTGGGGACGGTGCCTACTTCGATTTCGAGGAGTTCGCGAAGTTCATCCCGGCGGCCGTGCGCTTCAACGACAACGTGGTCGACCTCTCGAACTACCCGCTGGCCGAATGCCGTGACTCGCAGGAGCGCATCCGCCGCATGGGCATCGGCGTGATGGGCATCGCCGACGTGCTGCTCCACCTGAAGCTGCGCTACGGCTCCCCCGAGGCCATCGAAATGACCGGCCGAATCTACGAGACGCTGCGCAACGAATCCTACCGGGCGAGCGTCCGGCTGGCGGAGGAGCGCGGCTCCTTCCCCGAATTCGTGGCCGAAAAGTATCTCGAGCGGCCGTTCATCAAGCGGCTCCCGGAGGACGTGCGCGAAGGCATCCGCCAGCACGGCATCCGCAACTGCTACATGCTCACGCAGGCACCGACGGGCACGACCTCGCTGCTCGCGGGCGTGAACTCCGGCATCGAGCCGTATTTCGACTTCGACTACCTGCGCTCCGACCGCACCGGCGACTACTCGGTGACCTCGACCTGGGCGGACCTCTACGGCAGCCCCGAGCGGCCCGAGTGGCTGGTCGCTGCGAACGACATCAAGCCGGAAGAGCACGTCTACATGCAGGCGGCCGCCCAGCGCTTCAACGACTCCTCGATTTCGAAGACGGTGAACGCACCGGAGAGCCACACGGTCGAAGATGTGCGCCAGATCTACCTCCTCGCCTACCACGAGGGGCTGAAATCGACCAGCTACTACCGCGATAACTCGCGCTCGGTGCAGGTGCTCTATCACAAGGACAAGCCGGAAGCTGCCCCGAACGCGGAGGACGCGATCGCGGCAGCGCAGGCCCTGCTCGCCTCGAAGCAGTTCGCCGGCCCGACGCGCCGTAAGCTTGGCGACGAGCGCCAGGCGATCACGCACAAGTTCCGCGTGGGCGAGCAGGAAGGCTACATGACCGTCGGCCTTTTCGAAGACGGCACGCCGGGCGAGATCTTTATCAATGTGAACAAGCAGGGCTCGACGGTCTCGGGACTCATGGACACAGTGGCGATGCTCACGAGCTACGCCCTACAGTACGGCGTGCCACTGAGCGAGCTGATCAGCAAGCTCAAGAATTCGCGCTTCGAGCCGAGCGGCCCGACCGGCAACCCAAACATCCCGATCGCCACGAGCATCATCGACTACGTGTTCCGCTGGCTGGAGCTGAAGTTCGAAGGCGCCAGCACGGGCATCCAGCAAACCCTCATCCCGGCCGAGCTGGTGGTCCCGAGCACGCACACAGTCGCCGCGAACAAGTACAGCCACGCCACCTCGAGCGGCGTCGGCTGCCCCGAATGCGGCGAGGTGCTATTCGTGGCCGAGGGGTGCCTGTCGTGCCGCCACTGCGGCTACACGAAGTGCGGGTGAGGGAGGGAGTGGCTGCGCGAGATCTGAGTGCCCTGCTCTGCATCTATTGCCAGGCGAGGCTCTCCACGAAAAATGGAGACCACCTGCCGGGTAAATCGTTAGTTGTAGCCAGCAAGCGAAGCAACATCCCAACAGTTCCAGCTTGTCGAAGCGCACAGGGTCGTCAGCATCGCCAACAGTTTAGACAGATAGTAGGCTCTGTCCGCGATGTGGACTTGGCCCAGGGCGGGCTGTTCGTGCAGAGAAGGAAAGCGTTCGAAATCGATCCCCATCGAGATCGACCCAGCCTTTGATCGATACGTACGCGGCTTTTTCTGGCTCAGATCCAGGCGCATGTTGCCTGAGGCTCTCGTGATTCGTACATGGTCGGACGAACTGATTAGGCCTGAAATAAAAGGCAACTCCATCCTCCGCGACTTCATTCAACAGATTGCTAGGTCACCTCGGCTCGTCGTAGCGGAGTCGGTCGTAGATTTTCAAGTTGTAGTTGACGAGGACAAGAGTCAGCACGGATCTGCGTGGCTAACCCGATTCTATCGCGAGCACTATTTCCTGACTCTAGCGACGTCTCGCCCAGAAAGGCGCCTACAGCCGCAAAGATACGAGACGCTCTATCGGACTGGATTCATTTGGCCCGGACAGGCGGCATAACAGTTGAGCACGACGATGGGAAGCACCGACCTCGAGGCTACTGCCAGGTCACGCGACCCCGGGCTGGCGCCGCAGGACTCGTCACGTGGGTGCTATGTCAGCCCGTACTATGCTGCATCGTTCGAACCCATCCTGAAAGCAGTTGCACGTGCGAACCATCATGCTGAGGGACGAGAAGAAGGGCCTAAA
>JBBSKE010000374.1:0-4045 GCA_038256595.1 Tepidiformales bacterium
ATCCGAATAGAGAGCGACAGTTTCGATGCCCATCAGGTTGCATGTGCGAACGACGCGGCGGGCAATTTCTCCCCGGTTGGCAATGAGCACACGGCGAAATGGCATAGTGGTTCCTCCTGCTGGGTACCTTCGGCCTTGGGGCTCAACGTCCCAACGAAACTGCTACAGCGGGTCGATGTAATGCTTTTTGGTTCCGGACCGCTCCACTGGAGTGCGGCGGATCATGGCGATGAGACGCTCGCGTGTTTCGATGGGCTCGATTATGTCGTCGAACTGGAACGACATCCCCGCGCGCAGCCCCGATCGCATATCGCGGACGGTGTTGGCGTAGTCATCTCGAATCGCGAGTGCTTCCTCGGGAGTCTTCGCCGCCAGGATCTCCTTGCGCCGAACCAGGTACGCGGCCCCTTCGAGCGACATGCCGCCGGATTCGACGGAGGGCCAGGCGAGTCGCAAGTCGGGCACGAGACGGCTGCTGCCGTAGCCGGACATCGCAAAAGGTCCGAGCCCATACGCCTTGCGCACCTGGACGCTATAGAGCGGCACCGTCCGGTGGTGGATGGCCGCCAGCGGACGCGCGTGGTGGCGTGCAATGCCGGCCTTCTCCGCCCGCGGCCCGACCATATAGCCGGGGTTGTCGATGAACGAGATGAGTGGGAAGTCGTAGGCATTGCAGAGTTCGACGAAGCGAGAGAGCTTATCGGCCGCGTTCGGGTCGATTGCTCCGCCATCAACGGAGAGGGGCTGGTTCGCGAAAATCCCGACCGGCCGGCCGTCGATTCGGGCGAACGAGGTCAGCATCGATTTTGCCCAGTTCGGCCGGAGTTCGAGGATGCTCCCATCATCGGCGACCGCTGCAATGACCTTCCGCATGTCGTAGGCGCGCTTGCGGCTCTCGGGGACGATGGCGTTGATATTCGCCGCTGTGGGCGACGGTTCACCGGGGACCTGCGGCACAGAGCTGAAGGCGACGAATTTCTGCGCGACGGCGATCGCCGCGGCGTCGTCGTCGACCACGAGATCGATGTCACCCATCTGCTCGTGTGTCTCGACTGACAGCTCAGCCGGTCCCAGGCCCAGCACTCCATCCTTCGTGGCAATGACCGTGTCGCAGAACATCGCGATCGCCGAATTCCCGGCGAAGCATCGGCCGAAAATGACGGCGACGGTCGGCGCCCAGCCGGATAGCTCCGAGAGGCCATCGAAGAGCCCGAGCCGGCTGCTGCCACCCCACTCCCGGTCGTTCTCCAGTTCGGCGCCGCGGACACCTTCGCCCTCCAGGAACCAGGCGAGCGGCCAGCGGTGTTCGACCGCGAGGAAGAGCATCTTCTCGATCTTGCGGGTATTGCGGCGACCGAGGGTGCCGCCGTGGACGGTCGCATCGATGGCGACGACCACAACAGATCTTTCGCCGAGCAGGCCGACACCAGTCACCACGCCATCTGCGGGACCGTCGCCCGGCGCTTCCGGAGCAGTCTCAGCAAGTACGCCATATTCAACGAAGGACCCAGGCTGGACAAAGGCTGCTATGCGCTCGCGCGCGGAGAGATGGCCCTGGGCGCGGCGCTCGGCAAACGCCTCGGGGCGAAAGTCGTCCATCGCCTTGCTGCGCTGCGTCAGGATGTCGTCAATGAGCTTCTGTTCCAAAGTCGGTCGTCCTCCGCCAGCTACCAGGTATCGACTGGGTGCTTCTTGGTATCCCGCGCGAGGTTCCGCTTCACCAGCCGCAGCATTCCGATGATTCGATCGCGCGTGTCGAGCGGGTCGACGACGTCGTCGATGACGTTCTTGTCGCGGACCCATCGCCCGTAGGGTTCGTCGTCGTTGAGCCGGGCGGTCGGCCAGGCCAGCCGTAGTGCCGGGACCGAATGGCCGTTGTTGAATCCCGACATGGCGAATTGCGCCATCCCACTGCCCTTTCGGATTTGTACGCTGAACATCGGCACGGTGCGGTGGTGGTGCGCCATGAATGGCCGCGCGTGGTGCCGGGTAATCCCGGCCTGCTCCGCCTCCGGGTTTGCACTCGACCGCAACACCAGCCCGGGCGCATCGATGAGCGAGACAATGGGATATTCGTACACGTCACACAACTCGACGAACCTCGAGATCTTGTCCGCTGCATCCTGGTCGATGGCGCCGCCGTTGTACGAAAGCGGCTGATTCGCCAGCACCCCGACGGTTCGCCCATTCATGCGGGCGAAGGCGGTGATGATGGAAACGGCGAATTTCGGGCGCAGCTCGAAGATACTGTCTTTGTCGGCGAGGGCGAGGATCACCTCGTGCATGTCGTATGGACCCTCTTCGGGAACGATGTCGCGAATTCTCTCTGCGGTATCCGATGGCGCCCCGGAGGTACGGTCCTGGTAGTACGAGAGATAGCGGCGAACCGCGTCGATGGCTTCATCTTCGCTATCGACGAGCAAGTCGATGCCGCCCGTTAACTCGTGCATCTCGACGCCGGCCAGTTCCTGGTGGGTCAGGCGAATGCCCAGCGCGGCTTCGACCATCGGGGGGCCTCCGATGCCGATGGATGAGCCGCGACGCGTGACGAGAAAGTTCGAGAAGCCTGAGAGGCTGGCGTGCCCGGCGTAGGACGGCCCTGAGACAACCGCGATCGTTGGCACCCACCCGGAGAGGTCAGCGAGGCCGTCGAACAGGTCGAAGCGGCCAATCCGCCCTCCCAGTTCGACGCCGCCGATGCCCGTCTTTTCGGGCACGGTGGCGCGGCTCCCTCCACCATCAGCGAAGAGAACGACGGGCCAGCGATGCTCGTGCGCGAGTGCATAGAGCCGGGGAATTCGGCTCGCGCCGTAGCCACCGCCGTGGTCCGTGAAATCGGTGGACGAAGTGACGATCGGCTGGCCATCGACGGTGCCGACGAAATCGACCCCGCCGCGCTCCGGGATCCAGGTCCCATCGTTCAAGCGCCGGGAGAAGGCTCCGAATTCGACGCCTGAGCCGGGGTCCAGCAATTTCGCGATCCGCTCCCGCGGAGAGAGAAAGCCCGCGGCGTGCCTCCGCTCGATGACTTCCGGGCGGGCGGCGTCGTGCGTACTTCGTCGCGCGTCCGACACCGCCTCCACGAGCTTCTCATCCATTCGATCTCCTCCGCGGCCCCGGATTGGGGGAAGCGATTCCGAACTAGTGGGCTACCGCTGGCTGCGCGTAGCTCCCGTTGGCAATGACCGTTGCTCGCCCGGACGGATCGTGGACCTCGAGATGGAACGGGTAACGTCCCCGATTCATCTCGACGATCGGCTCCGCCAGCCGCCGGCCGTTCACTTCGATCTCTGCGTTCGGCCAGAGGATGTCGATGAATCGGATATCGAGTTCGGCACCGGTGAAGGCGTCCCGCCCGAGGTTCTCGGTGAGCATCTGGCCGATGAAACATACCGACATCGGCCCGCCGACGACGATATCGCCGAAGCCCATCTTCTTCGATTCCTCGATGTTCGTGTGGTAGTTCTGGGTGCCGCCGAAGAAGCGGATGCACATCTCGGTGCTGACGAACTTCCTCATGCTCGTGAGGTCGCGGCCGCTTTCGTCGTCCGGTACTGCCGATGTGCTGGCGCGCTTGGGGCGCACGGTCTCAGGAGCGCGAACGATGCCGCGGTAGCTGGTGTCCACGAGGAACGTCTGCGTGGTTCGTGTGCGAATGGCAATCTCGTCCTTGGAGTTGTAAATGTCGACATCGCAGGTGATGTGCCAGCGTTCGCCCTTCCGCTGAATCTCGCTGACCCAGGCATGACTGCGGGCCGCCTCGCCTACCATAATCGGCCGGGCCCACTGCCAGCGTTCGCGCGCGAACAACGTCCCGAAAGTATCCGAAGGGAACCACCCGGGATTGTGCCGGAAGGCCTGGAAATGGAAGAACGTGAGTGGCAGAACGGGACCGCCGAACGGGGAATCGCCGCGATACCACGGGTTCTCGTCGCTGTTCACCGTGATGTACTCCTCGACGGCCGCCGGGCTTGTGTCGAGGTCGCGCCAGCCAAGGTCTTTTCCTACGTAGATATTGTCTTCAGGCATTTTGGAACTCCTTTAG
>JBBSKE010000375.1:0-4045 GCA_038256595.1 Tepidiformales bacterium
TACTCTGCCATCCGACGCCCCGGCAGCCACCGAACCAGTCGAACCCGACGCCACGACTGGCATCCCACCAGCGGTGGACGACGCACCTGCCGTGGCCGAGGCACTATCACCCTTCGCCCGGCCGCAAGACCTGGACCCGGCAGCCGAATCGCCGGGGGACGACGTAGTCGATCCCGAAGAGCTGGCGACCGTCGCCGAAGCCCTCGACGTCCCTGAAGCGGCCGAAATTCAGGGTGACGAAGCCGGCGACGAGGTCCTCGCAGACGAAGACGACTCGGTCTCGACCCTCGCACAGGTCGCGGACCTTATCTCGCAAGAACCGCGGCGGACGGCGCCGCCAGCAGAGGCGGTCCTCGGCAGCGCCACGCCTCCCATCGCCCCTTCGAGCCGGCGCGAGCGGGGACTCGATGTCCTTGGCACGCTCGGGAATACGACAGACGTCGCGGGCCGGCTCGCGGGCCTGCGCAAGTCCTACCCGGAACTCGCCGACGATGTGGTTGACTTCGCGATGGGCGATGTCTGGTCTGGTGCGGCCCTCACGCGGCGGGAACGCAGCCTGCTCGTCGTGGCGATGCTCTCGGCGATGGGTGGCCGGCCCGGGCCGCTCGCTTCGCACCTCAATGGCGCGCTGAACCATGGCGCGACCCCGGACGAACTCGTCGAGACGCTGCGGATGGTGGCCGTCTACGCCGGGTTCCCGGCCGCGCTCGAAGCCTGGAAGCTGATGGAGGCCACCTTCGCTAACCGGGGCGAATTCCCATCGGGGCGGGAGGAGTGAGCGGCCAGGTCCAGGCCGTCCTCTGGGACCTCGATGACACGCTCCTGCACACCCTGCCGGCGCGGATGGTCTCGCTCGCGCACGCCTATGAGGTGACCATCGGCGGCAGCTTCGACCCGCTGGCCTGCTGGCGCTCGCATCGTGGCGGCACGCTGGAAGCGCTCGGCAAGCAGTTCCTCGGGGACGACTACCTGCGCTTTGTCAACGCCTATCGGAACCACTACTTCGGGAGTGTCCGCGATAATCCGCCGTTCGAAGGGATCACGGAGGTGCTCGCGGCGTTCCAGCACGACGGCATCCCGATGGCGGTCGTCACCTCGAAAATCTCCTGGGGCGCGGTCGAAGAGCTTCAGTCGGCGGGCCTGCTCCAGTATTTCGCCGCCGTCATTGGTGCGGACGACACGGAGAAGAACAAGCCAGACCCGGAGCCGGTCTTTGCGGCGTTGGACCGGCTGATGCTGGACCCCGGGCCAGAGGTGCTCTTCATCGGCGATAGCCCGGCCGATATGTTCGCGGCGTTGAACGCGGGCTGCACCCCGGTGGCCGCCACCTGGGGCACGATCGACGAGGAGATGCTCATGGAGACCTCGCCGAAAGTCGTCGTGCGCGCGCCGGTTGAACTTGTGGAGCTGGTGCGCGGGCCAGGAGTGGCGATATGAGCGACGTCGTCATTTCGAAGCACGTCGCCCACGTCGGCGTGCGTTTCTACCGGCTCGGCGGGCTCGAACTGGCGCTCGTGCCGCTGCTCGCGGAGTCGGCCTCGTTCACACGCTCGGCAGGGGATGGCTACTTCCTCGTGACACTGCTCGGCGAGCCCGGTTCGGCCTACCCGTTGAACCTTTCGCACCCGGCATCGTTCGACCCCGCCTACCTCGGCAAGAAGTTTCGCCTCGACAACCGGGGTTTCGGCTACACCCCTGAAGAACTCGCCGCGAGCCTCCGTCTCGTCGCTGAAGACCTGCAGAAGGAAGAAGGACTCGACTAGCATGGCAACGCTGCTCATCGATAACTACGACAGCTTCACCTACAACCTCTACCAGTTCCTCAGTGAACTTGGCGCCGAGGTGATTGTTCACCGGAACGACCAGGTGACGGTCGAGGATTGCCTGGCGATGGGGCCAGACCACGTCGTCATCTCCCCCGGGCCGGGCGACCCGACGGAAGCCGGCATTTCGCGCGATGTCATTCGCGCCTTCGCCGGGAAGGTGCCGGTGCTCGGCGTTTGCCTCGGGCATCAATGCATTTATGACGTGTACGGCGGCGTGGTCACTGGCGCGGGCGAGATCCTCCACGGGAAGATCAGCGCTATCGAGCACGACGGTAAGGGCGTCTTCTCCGGCGTGCCCAATGGCTTTAAGGCAGCGCGCTACCATTCCCTCGCGGGCACGCCTGATACCCTCCCGGCGGACCTCGAAGTGACGGCTCGCTCCGAAAGCGGGATCATCATGGGGGTGCGCCACCGGTCGCTCGCGGTCGAAGGCGTGCAATTCCACCCGGAATCGGTCGGCACCGAGTTCGGGCACGACATGCTCCGAAACTTCCTCGCCGTGGAGAGTGGCACGTGGTAATGCAGGACGCGATACGCGCACTCGTCGATGGCGAAGGGATTACTCCAGACCTCGCCGCCTCTGCCATGGAGACGATCATGGGCGGCGAAGCGACGCCCGGGCAGATTGGCGCCTTCCTCGCAGGCCTTCGCCACCATGGCGAGACCGCCGACGTGCTCGCGGCCTGCCTGCGCGTGCTCCAGTCGCACGCCGAACCCGTGCCCGTGCAGGATGTCGTGGACCTCTGCGGCACCGGCGGCGATGGCGCAGACACCTTCAACGTCTCGACCGCCGCAGGATTCGTGGTTGCTGCCTCGGGCGTCCGGGTGGCGAAGCACGGCAACCGCGCGGCTTCTTCAAAGTGCGGCAGCGCCGACCTCCTCGAAGCGATGGGCGCGCGCCTCGACCTGACCGGCGCACAGGCTGCGAAAGTCATCGAAGAGTGCGGCTTCTGCTTCCTCTTCGCGCAGCGGTTCCACCCGGCGATGCGCCATGTCGGACCCGTGCGCCGCGAAATCGGGATTCGCACCGTCTTCAACGTCATCGGCCCGCTTTCGAACCCGGCGAACCCGCGCGCGCAGCTTGTCGGTGTCGGCGCGAAGTACCTTGGCCCGCTGGTCGCCGAAGTTCTCGCGTTGCGCGGCATGCCAACCGCGATGGTCGTCCACTCCGCCGAGGGCCTCGACGAGATTAGTCCGGCTGGACAATCGACCGCCTGGGTCGTGGACCACGGCAAAGTGACCGAGCGCATCCTCCGGCCGGCCGATTTCGGCATCCCGGAGCATCCAATTAAGGAGATTCTTGGCGGCGATGCGGCCCAGAACAAGGCCACGCTGATCAGCGTCATGAACGGCGACAAGACGCCAGTCGCCGACTTCGTGGTCATGAACGCCGCCGCCGCCCTGCACGTCGCCGGGGTTGCCGCCGATTTCAAGATCGGCACGACCATGGCCCGGCTCGCGATCTCCTCGGGGCGCGCGCGGCAGGTGATGGAGCAGTACATCGCGCTTTCGAACGAGGTCGCGAATGTCTGAAACGACCGCACCAGCCGCCACAATCCTCGACACGATCGTCGCCCGCCGCCGCGAGGACGTCCGCGAGGCCATGGCCACGACCTCGATCGGCGACCTGCAGGCGCGAATCGCCTCCGCACCGGGGGTCATCGACGTTAAGGCGCGGCTGCTGCAGTCGCCGCCGGTCGCGGTCATCGCCGAAGTGAAGCGCGCTTCGCCGAGCAAGGGAGACATCGCGCCCGGAATCGACGCCGCCGAGCAGGCCCTTCGCTACGCCAACGCAGGGGCCGCTGGGATTTCGATCCTGACCGAGCCGACCTGGTTCAAGGGTACGCCTGAGGACATGCTCGGCGCACGACTCGCGGTTGAATCGCTCGGCGCGGCTCGCCCGGCCATCCTCCGCAAAGATTTCATCATCGACGCCTACCAGGTGGTCGAAGCGCGCGCCTACGGAGCCGATTCGCTGCTCCTGATCGTCGCCTCGCTGCGAGACGACGAACTGTCGACACTGCTCGAATTCTCGCGTGAGCTTGGCATGGAGCCGCTGGTCGAAGTGAACAACGCCGAGGAGATGACGCGCGCGATCGCGGTTGGCGCGGAAGTCATTGGCGTGAACAACCGCGACCTCCGCAGCTTCACGGTCGACCTTGGAACGACGGACCGGCTCGCGGGCATGGTTCCCGCGGATATCGTTCTCGCCGCGCTCA
>JBBSKE010000376.1:0-4043 GCA_038256595.1 Tepidiformales bacterium
ATGACGAGCGCCAACGGCGTTCCGGATTCGGGTCAACATATCGGCGACGGGATCGGAAACATTCATGCTGCTTCTCCTGGCGGCGCGCGCCTACCAGCTGGATTTCGTGACGCCGGGCAGAAAGCCCTTGTGGGCAAATTCGCGAAGGGTAATGCGCGAAAGGCCAAACTTCCGGTAGTAGCCCTTCGGCCTGCCAGTCACCGCGCAGCGGTTGTGCAGGCGAGTGGGACTGCTGTTCAGCGGCAACTTGCGCAGCTCGCTGTACAGTTGGGCCACCGTATCCGGATCTCCCCAGGCCTTCTTCAGTTCGTCTTTCAGCCGCTTGCGCTCAACGGCATACTTGTCATGCAATTCTTGTCGCTTCTTGTCGCGGGCGATGTTGCTCTTTCGCGCCATCTTTCCCCTCCCCTAGTTCTTCCGGAACGGCATGCCCATGAGTTCGAGCAATTTCCGTCCTTCATCGTCAGATTTCGCGGTGGTGACGAACGTCACCTGGAGCCCGCGAACCTTATCGACCCTGTCGTAGTCGATCTCCGGGAAAATAAGCTGCTCCCGGAGACCAAGGCTGTAGTTGCCGCGGCCATCAAACGCGTTCGGATTGAGGCCCTGGAAGTCGCGAATGCGCGGAAGCGCAGCCGTGATGAGGCGGTCCAGGAACTCGTACATGCGAGGCCCGCGCAGCGTGGTACACACGCCAATCGGGTTGCCCTCGCGAAGACGGAAGTTCGCGATGGACTTCTTCGCGCGCGTGATAATCGGCTTCTGGCCGGTAATCTGCGAAACTTCCTCGGCGGCTTTATCGAGTGCGTTCGCATCGGTCAGGGCGACGCCCATTCCGATGTTGACGACGATCTTCGTGAGGCGGGGAACCTGCATCACGTTCTCGTAGCCAAAGCGCTCGCGCAGCCCGGAAATGACCTGCTGTTCGTAGTGGTCCTTCATGCGAGGCGGCATTATTCGATGTCCTCCCCGCTCTTCTTCCCCACGCGGACCAGGGTGCCGTCGTCGCGCGACCGGAAGGTGACGCGTGTCGGCTGGTCCGTGTTCGGATCGATGAGCATGACGTTGCTGATGTGAATGGGCGCTTCGCGCTCAACAATCTGGGACGCCTGGCCCTGCTGACGCGCACGCTGGTGCTTCTTGATGATGTTCACGCCCACCACCACCACACGGTTGTGCTTGTTCAGCACGTGACGAATCTCGCCACGCTTGCCCTTGTCCTTGCCGGCAAGAATGACCACCCGGTCGCCGCGCTTGATCTTCGCAGGCATTTACAACACCTCCGGAGCAAGCGAGACAATCTTCATGAAGTTGCGGTCGCGAAGTTCGCGGGCCACAGGTCCGAAGATGCGGGTTCCGCGCGGATTCTCGCCATCGCTGGCGAGGAGGACCGCGGCGTTTTCATCAAAACGGATGTAGGAGCCGTCCGGCCGGCCGTATTCCTTCACCACGCGAACGACGACTGCCTTGACGACATCGCCCTTCTTCACGTTGGCACCCGGCTGCGCGACCTTTACCGAGGCGACAATGATGTCGCCCGGGCGAGCATAGCGCCGGCGGCTGCCGCCGAGTACGCGGATGCAAAGGATCGAACGCGCGCCAGAGTTGTCGGCCACCTTAAGGCGGGACTCTTGCTGAATCACGAACGCACCTCCGCCTTCGGAGCGACCTGCGTCGAAGCTTCGAAGTCGCGGCCGATGGTTGCCGGCGCGACATCGGCGACGTCGCCGCGCGAAAGAATCTCGAGGAGGCGGAAGCGCTTGTCCTTCGAATACGGGCGGCATTCGACGATGCGCACAACATCCCCAAGGCGACCCGAGTTGGTGTCGTCGTGGGCCTTGATGCGCTTCGTGAACGTCACGACCTTGTGGTACAGGCGGTGCTTCTTGCGCTGTTCGACGGCAACAACGACGGTCTTATCCATCTTGTCGCTGACGATCGTGCCCTGGATCACGCGCTGCTGCCCGGGTTGGGTAGCCATGGTTATTCTCCCTGGACGAGCGCGGCGATCTGGCGCTCACGTTTGATGGTGCGAAGCCGGGCGATATTCCGCTTCGCGTTTCGCAGTTCTCGGTAGTTTTCCAGCTGGCGGCTGGCATGCTGGAAGCGCAGGGTGAACAGAGCGCGATACGCTTCGTTGATCTGCTCGTCCAGTGCCTTCTCTTCCAGGCGGCGGGCGTCGGCTGCTTTGCGTGATGCCATTGCTTACACCATCAGGTCGTCGCGCTGAACGATACGAGTCGGCAGCGGGAGCTTGTGCTGGGCGAGACGAAGGGCCTCGCGGGCGACGGGCTCAGGAACGCCCGCAATTTCGAACATGATCCGGTCCGGCTTGACCACCGCAACCCACTTATCGGGGGCGCCCTTTCCGGAACCCATGCGGGTTTCGGCAGGCTTGGCGGTCACCGGCTTGTCCGGGAAGATGCGAATCCACACCTGGCCACCGCGCTTCATTTCGCGAGTGATGGCACGGCGGGCGCTCTCGATGTGCCGGGAGTCGATCCACGCGGCGCCTTCGGCCTGGATGCCGAATTCGCCAAACGCGATGTAGTTGCCAGTGAGGGCATGACCGCGGCGGTCGCCGCGATGCTGCTTGCGATGCTTAACACGACGAGGCTGAAGCATTAGCTATCACCCCGGGCTTCGCGCTGAACCGCTTCCTGCTGCTCCATCGTAATCGCCGTGTGGCCAGGGGCCGCGGGCGGTGGAGGAGCAACCGGCGCAGCAACGGCAACGTCGCCACCGGTCTGCGGCTCGAGGGCGGGTGCCACCGCCTCAGGAGCGCGCGGAGCAACTGGGGCCTCGACGGCTTCTTCATCACGGCGAGGTGCCCGCTCCATGCGCGGCTCGGGCAGAATCTCACCCTTATAAATCCAGCATTTCACGCCGATACGGCCGAAGGTGGTGTGCGCCTCCGCAAGACCGTAATCGATGTTGGCGCGAAGGGTGTGGCGAGGAACGCGGCCCTGCGTGTCGGATTCGCGGCGGGACATTTCCGCACCACCGAGCCGGCCTGCAATCGCGATTCGCACGCCCTGTGCGCCACGCTGCATCGAACGCTGGACCGCCTGCTTGACGGCGCGCCGGAAGGCCACGCGGCGTTCGAGCTGGTCGGCGACCGAACGCGCTACGAGGTAGGCGTCCAGTTCGGGCGTGCGAATCTCCTGGATGTTGACGCGCACGCGGCCACCGGTGAATCGCTCGAGCGCTGCTCGAAGCTCTTCGACCTTCTGCCCACCACGGCCAATAACGATGCCGGGCTTGGCGGTGTGGATCGTGACGGTCACGAGGTTCGCGTTGCGGTCGATTTCGACGCGGCTGATGCTCGCATCCGGGAGCTCGTGCAGCACGAATTCGCGCAGGTTGAGGTCCTGGTGGAGCTTGACCGTGTAGTCGCGCTCTGCGAACCACTTGGATTCCCAGTCGTACAGGATTCCGATGCGGAAACCATGCGGGTGAATCTTCTGACCCATGGGTTAGACCTCCCGCTCGTCAAGAATGATCGTGACGTGGCTCGACCGCTTGAGGATCGGGCTCACGCGACCGCGCGAACGCGGACGAAAGCGGCGCTGAGTGCGCCCTTCGTCTGCGTAGGCACGCTTCACGTAGAGATTGTCCGGGTCCAGGTCGAAGTTGTTTTCCGCGTTGGATGCCGCAGAAAGTACGACTTTCGAGATGATCCGAGCGTTCGGCGACTGAACGTATCGCAGCAGCGAGAGCGCCTGGTCCACCGAGAGGCCCGGGAGCCGTTCGAGGATCAGACGAATCTTGCGCGGCGAGACGCCGGTTTCGCGGGCAATAGCGCGTACTTCCATGGTCAGCGCCTCACCTTGCTCTGGCGGTCGCTCTTCGAAATGTGCCCGCGGAAAAGCCGCGTGGGCGCAAATTCGCCGAGACGATGGCCGACCATGTTCTCCGTCACAAACACCGGGATGTGCCGGCGGCCATCATGGACGCCGAACGTCAGCCCGATCATGTCCGGGAGAATCGTGGATGCGCGAGACCAGGTCTTAATGACCGCCTTGGTCTGTTGCATCCGCATG
>JBBSKE010000377.1:0-4011 GCA_038256595.1 Tepidiformales bacterium
ACGGCGGAGTCTTGTTATCGGCCGCGACGCTGGAATCGACGAACGGCTGGCTGTTGGTCGAAGGCGTATGGCAGTGGCCCAGCGCGACGTACGTGACGCCACCTTCGCCGAGGTCTCGCGAGTATGCGATCACGCGCGTCTGGCCGTCTGCCATCAGCGCCGTATCTTCCTCGTAGTCGAAGCCGAACGTCCCGGGCATCGGGTCCGGCCCGAGTTCGGCGGTCAGGAGGATGCGCGACTGCGATGGCTCCCGCACTTCGATCATATAGGGCTCGTCGATCACCTCGAAGGTCTGCGGCATGTTCTGGGTGAGGACCGAGGTGCTGTCGGCGAGGTCCACGTTGAACTTTCGCACGGGCGGATGGCTGAGGAAGAAGCCGCCGAGGGCCTCGTGGTGGCCCATGCGCACCATCTGGCGGCGGCGCGTGCCCTCCATGCGCTTCGCCTTGCCGCCGCTCGTGCCGTGCAGCCCGAGCCAGCGGCCGCCCGCCTCCATCCATTCGCGCACGAACTGGACCTGGTTGTCGTTCAGCACCGGCCCGGCTGTGTAAGTGACGAGGAAGCGGCTCAGGGGGAGCCACTTTTCGACATCGACGAAGTCGTTCGAGACGCTCGCGGCGATTTCGCGTTCGCCGAGGAGCTGAAGGATGCGCAGCCGGGCGTAGTCGTGGTCGTGACCGGCTGGCTGGCCTGCCGGGAAGCCCCCGGCGATGACGTGTGCGCGATGTGGCATGTTCAAGATGTTTCTCCGCCGCCCAGGATTGGTGCCGCGAGCCTAGCGGGTTCCCGCCCCGGCGACAATGCACGATTCCTCGATCGCCGCCCTACAATTGCCGCCATGGAACTGAAAACGGTGAAATACGCCATCGACGAGCGGGTCGCGACCATCACCCTGAACCGGCCGCATCGCCTGAACGCCTGGACCGGACGGATGCACACCGAGTACCGCTGGGTGCTCGCCGGGGCCGAAAAAGACGCGGGTGTCTCAGCGGTCGTCGTCACCGGCGAGGGCCGCGGCTTCTGCGCGGGCGCCGATTCGATGGCGCTCGAAGGGCACGTCGCGAAGGGCGGCTACGACTCCGGTTTGCGCGAAGAGCCGGCTCGCCCCGGCTTCGGCGTTCGGCCCGAGTTCGATGCAAGCTTCGCCTACCACTTCGGCCTGACGAAGCCAGTGATCGCGGCGATTAACGGCCCGGCTGCGGGCGTTGGCCTCGTGCTCGCCTGCTTCGCCGACATCCGCTTCGCTGCCGAGGGCGTGAAATTGACCACCGCCCACGGAAAACTCGGCCTGCCCGCCGAATACGGCCTGAGCTGGCTCCTGCCGCGTCTCATCGGCCTCTCGCGGGCGAACGAGATCCTGCTCAGCAGCCGCGTGGTGATGTCCGAAGAGGCGGCGGCGATCGGCCTCGTGAACGCGGTCTACCCGGCGGACGAACTGATGCCACGGACGATCGAGTACGCGCGGAATCTCGTGCGCAGCGTCGCGCCGAGTTCGCTCGCGGCCACGAAGCGGCAGATCTACACCGACCTCCACCGCGACGCCGCGAGTTCGGTCAACGAGTCCGAAGCGCTGCTCGATTCGATGAGCACAACGGCGGACTTTCGCGAGGGCGTGAAGGCGCTGCTCGAAAAACGGCCGCCGGAATGGCCACGCCGGTAAAGAATCGCGCTCGAAGCAAACAGGCCATCCGGTGACAGCGTAGTTTTAGGTGTGCGGAATCGAGCTGCGGACGCTACGCTCGAAAGAGGACAGGGGTGTGGCAGGATGGGGCGAATTCGAGCACGCGTAATCGTCGCGGGAATCGCGAGCCTGGCGCTCAGCGCGGGCATCGCCTGCGGCGGCGGAGACGGCGATTCAGCCGAGCCAACAGCCTCGATCGAGGCTTCGAGCGCCCAGCTTGCTGCCTCCGCGAGCGCCACGAGTACGAACTCGGCGACCGCATCAGCGACCGCTTCGGCCTCGCCAACCCCGGGTGAAGGCACGCCCACCGCGACGCCGACGAGCACATCGACCCCCGGCGTGGGCACGCCAACGGTGGCAGCAGTGGCAGCTGCGGAAACGCCAACGGTCGCGGGCTCATCTTCGGGAGCAGCGCCGACTGCTGTGCCAGCCCCGGCGACGGCAGTCCCGGTTGTGCCCGCACCACAGCCAACCGCATTTGTCCCTGCTCCGAACGGCCCGCCCGTAGCCCGGATGCGCATCGCCAGCCTCGGCGTGGACCACCCCATCGAGCAGCTCGCGACGAATTCGCGTGGTGAACTCGATACCCCGCGGAACGCAACTGGCGCAATCGGCTGGTATTCGATCGACAACATTCCCGATTTCGCGGTCCCGGGCACAGGCGGCAACGCGATGTTCTCGGCGCACATCAACTACAACGGCGCGAACGGCCCCTTCGCGAACCTTGCGGCGATTGGCTCCGGCGCCGAAATCTCGGTGACCCTCGCCGACGGTTCGGTGCTGCGCTACGAGGTGTTCGCCAAGCACGGCTACGTGGTCAACGAGAACTACGTGACTGCCGATCGGCCGCTGATCAACATGGACTACATCGTCTACACGCCGAACAAGCCGGCTGGTGAAGAGTGGATCACCCTCATGACCTGTTCTTGCGAGCCCGGGCGGATCATCGTCGCGCCCGGTTCGCTCTATGGAGATTGCGTCGATCGCGACGTGGTTATCGCGCGCAAAGTCGGTTAACCGGGTCTGAATCCGCATTATCGCAACCTCCCGTAAGGTATTTCGAGCGGGTTTGGGAGTTGTCGTTTGCTAAAGGTTCTTCGTTCGTTTGCGGTGGGATTGTGTGTTGTGGGGTCGATCGCCTTCGTTGGCGCGGCCTGTGGCGGGGAAGACGAGCAGCCGGTCGATGACCTCCAGCAGTTCGACGAGCGGACGCAGACGCCCGAGGTCGAGAATACGAACACGGCGACGGCTTCGGCGACGAGCACCGCGACCCCAGAGAACACGCCGACCGCCACGCCCACGCCATTCAACGGTAACGTCGCGCGCATGAAGATTCCGAGCATCGGCGTGGACCACGTGGTCGAAACCGTCGGCCTGGAGAACGGCAACCAGCTCGGAACCCCGCAGAATGCCCTCGGCGCGATCGGGTGGTACTCCATTCCCGAGTATCCGAACCTCCAGAAGCCGGGCTTTGGCGGCGACGCGATGTTCTCGGCGCACGTGAACTACAACGGTGCGAACGGCCCCTTCGCGAACCTCGCGAACGTCCAGGGCGGCGACCAGATCATCGTGAGCATGGAGGGCGGCCCGGAGTACACCTACCAGGTGTTCGCGGTCCAGGGCTTTGTGGTGGACGCGAACTACGTCACCGCGAGCCGGCCGCTGATCGACATGGGTAAGCTCATCGATGCCCCGGATAAGCCCGCCGGCGAAGAATGGGTGACCCTGATCACCTGCTCCTGTGCGCCGGGCCGCGTCATCATTCCGCCGGGCCAACAGTTCGGCGAATGTCTCGACCGGGACGTCGTGCTGGCGAAGCGCATCTCGTAGCTCGCGGCTAATCCGGCCGCGTTGCGCGGTCCTCGATCTCCCAGGCGTGGTCGAAGATGTGCCAGGCCGAGCGGCGGACGTAGTAGCGCGGCGTCCAGAGAGGCGCCTTGCGGCGGCCCATCTCGAACGGCTCGTTCGCCGCACGGGCTCGCAGCGCCTCCATCGCCACGGCCCGGATATGGTCGACGTCATCGCTCTTGCTCGCCTCGACCTTGCCGCCAATCTGGTTCGCATACCCTTTCTCCGCCTCGCGCACGTGTTCGAGGATCTTCGCGAGTTCGCGGCCGCCGCCGCGGGGCCCCTTGCGCAGTTCCACCCCGCGAGCGGCTTTGGCGGCAGCATCGAGGGCGTCGCACGAGGCGTCGAGGATGGCGATCAGCTTCTTCAGCGCGCGGGCATCGACGGGCTGATTGTCCGCTTCCGCTCCCAGGGCCGGGATTCCGAACTCGGTGCTGGCGTTCCCGGCATGCCGCTCGACGATTTCGAACCCTCCCACGTCT
>JBBSKE010000378.1:0-4010 GCA_038256595.1 Tepidiformales bacterium
ATGCCTTCCTTGAGGCGGCGCGTGTACTCCTCCGGCTGGCCATCGTCGATGAACTGGCGCGGATGGACGCCAATCTGGGCGACGATGAACTCCGCGCGCAGCAGGCCGACACCATCGACATGCTTGGCGGCGACCACTTCGGCCAGTTCCGGCTCGGCGAGGTTCACGTAGAGCTTCGTCGTGGTCTTGAGCTGTGCCGCGTGGGCGTAGCGCATCTTCTGGCGCTCGGCCCAGGCGAGTCGCAGCTCGGCGCGACCCTCGTGGACGTTGCCCTTCGAACCATCGACCGTGACGAGCTGGTCGGCAATCAGAGAGTGGGTCGCGCCATGCACGCCGACGACGCAGGGGATGCCCAGCTCGCGGCTGACGATCGCGGCGTGGCAGGTGCGCCCGCCGCGCTCAGTGATAATTGCCGAGGCGCGCTTCATGGCTGGCACGAAGTCCGGCGTGGTCATCTCGGCGACGAGAATGTCGCCCTTCATGACGATGTCGATGTCGTTCGGGTCGTTGACGATGCGAACCGCGCCAAATCCGACGCCGGGGCTGGCGGGCTGGCCGGTAGCGATAACCGGCGTCGGCTCTTCGCCTTCATCGTCCTCAACCGCGGCGATCTTCATGGTCGTGACCGGTCGCGCCTGCGTGAGGTAGAACTTGCCGCCCTCCCAGGCCCATTCGATGTCCTGGTGGTGGCCGTAGTGGTCTTCGACGGCGCGGCCGATGCGCGCGAGTTCGAGAATCTCCGCGTCGGTGAGCTTGACCTTCTGCTGGAGGTCGCTGGCGACTGGCTGCCAGTCGTTCGCTCCCTCCCAGGTGCCGTTCGAATTGAGTGCGCGCGCGATCATCCGGTCCTGCGGCGCCGTGACCTTGCTGACGATGCGAAGTGATTCTTTTTCGACGATATACAGGTCCGGCGAAAGCTCGCCCGAGACGATGCCCTCGCCGAGGCCATAGACCGCCTCGATCGTGATCTTCGAAGCGTCCGAGGTGACCGGTTCGACTGTGAACATCACGCCCGACTTCTCGGACTGGACCATCCGCTGGACCGGCACTGCGAGGCCGACTTTGAGGTGGTCGTAGCCGGATTCTTCGCGGTAGAAGATGGCGCGGCCTTCGAATAGCGAGGCCCAGCAGGCCTGCACGGCGCGGACGACGTTGTCTTCGCCGACGATGTTCAGGTAGGTGCTCTGCTGGCCGGCGAAGCTCGCCTCCGGGAGGTCTTCCGCGGTGGCGGAGCTTCGAACGGCAACCGGGCCCTCCCCGAGCTTCCGGTAGGCTTCCTTGATCTCGGCAGCGATGTAGCCCGGCATCGGCGCATCCATGATGCGCTGGCGAATCGTCTTCGCGCGGTCGTTGAGCTGGCGCGAATCGTGGACGTTGAGGTTGAACAGTTCCTTCTGGAGGATCGGTTCGAGGGCATTCTGCTGGATAAATCTGAAGTAGGTGTCAGCCGTCACCACGTACCCGTTCGGCACCGGGATCCCGGCCCGAGTGAGTTCACCCAGGTTGGCGCCCTTGCCACCGACGAGGCCGAGATCCTCCCGGCCTACTTCTTCGAACCAGACCACAGAGTTCGTGGTGCTAATCATCCGGCATATACCTCAGGTCCCTGCCATAGCGCAGGTTGATACGAGCGGGGGAACAGGCACAATCATGCACCAACCAGCGCCCGTTGCATATGGCCTATGAGGCCCCGGGGGAGGTCCATCGGAACCTCCTATCACTCCACCGTTACGGTCTTTGCCAGGTTCCGCGGGTGGTCCACATCGCAGCCGCGAGCAACCGCCGTGTAGTAGGCGATCGCCTGCAGCGGGATCGTCGCGAGCACCGGTTCCATATCGGGCCCGCAATCCGGGACCGAGATGGTCACCTGCGCCACTTTAGCGATTTCCTCGTCGCCTTCGCTAACAATAGCGAGGACGCGCCCGCCCCGCGACTCCACCTGCTCCATGTTCGAAATCACCTTCGAACGCATGCCGTGGCGAGTCGCGATCACGACCGTCGGGCAGGTCTTGTCGATCAGGGCGATGGGGCCGTGCTTCATCTCGCCGGCGGCATAGCCCTCGGCGTGGATGTAGCTCACTTCCTTCATCTTCAGGGCGCCTTCCATGGCGATCGGGAAGCCGCTGCCCCGCCCGAGGAAGAGCATGTGGGCAGTATCCTTGAACTCTTCGGCGGCTCGTTCGTAGATGCTCATGTCCGCGAGTTGCGAGGCGACGAGGTCTGGCAGGCGGACGAGGTCGGTAATCCGGTTCGCGAGATCATCGGCAGAGATGACTCCGCGCGCCTCGGCGATGCCCAGGGCGAGTGTGTAGAGCGCCACTACCTGGGCCGTGAAACACTTCGTGCTCGCGACTCCACGCTCCGGTCCGGCGCGGGTGTAGAGGGTGCCATCGGCCACGCGCGTGGTCTGGGCGCCCGGCGTGTTGCAGATGGTGACCTGGATAGCGCCAGCCCGTTTGGCCACCGCCATCGCCTCCAGCACGTCCACCGTCTCGCCCGACTGGCTGACCGAAACGACAAGCGTCATCTCATCGAGGATTGGCATGCGGTAGCGGAACTCGCTGGCGTTGTCGACTTCCGCCGTAACCTTCGCGATTTGCTCGATGAACGTCCGTCCGAGCATCGCCGAGTGCATGCTCGTGCCCATGCCGATGAGGACGACGCGGTTAATGTTGGCGAAAGACGACTTCGCCCCGCGCAGGTCGTCGAGAGTCATCGCGGGCGGCTCCACCGAAACCAGGCTGGCGATGGTATCGCGCAGGGCCTGCGGCTGCTCGTGGATCTCCTTGAGCATGAAGAACGGGTGTTCGCCCTTGAGCGCGGCCACCGGGTCGAGGTCTACGGTTACCGCTTCGGTCTCGATGGGGCCGCCGGTCATCTCGTAGACCGTGAGCTTGTCCGCTTGGACGTGCGCGTACTGGCCGTCCGAGAGGAAGGTGAAGGTGCGTGTATATGGGAGGAGCGCGGCGAGGTCACTCGCGAGGTACATCTCGCCGTCGCCATGGCCAACCACCAGCCCGCCCGCGTTGCCGATGCGTGCCCCGGCGATGACGCCCGGTTCGTCGGCGCTAACCGCCACAATCGCCTGGGACCCTTCGAGCCGCGCCCCGGCCGCGCGCAGCGATTCGAGCAGGCTCGCGCCCGCCGCCATGTTCTCTTCGACGAGGTGCGCGATCGTCTCGGTGTCGGTTTCGCTCTGGAAGACGCGGCCGCGGCCCTGCAGTTCGGCGCGAAGGGCGGCGTAGTTCTCGACGATGCCGTTGTGGACGATCGTGACGCGCCCGCCGAAGCCCTGGTGGGGGTGAGCGTTGTGGTCCGTGGGGGCGCCGTGGGTCGCCCAGCGGGTGTGGCCGATACCCGTGCTGCCGTCGAGCGTGAGGTTGCCCTCGCAAGCGTCGTCGAGGTTCGCGAGTTTGCCCGCGCGCTTCACGACGGTCACCGCGCCGCCATTCTCCGCGTTGTAGATGGCGACGCCAGCCGAATCGTAGCCGCGATATTCGAGCGCGTGGAGCGCCTGGAGGAGGATAGGAGTGGCCGGCTGACTACCGGCATAACCAACAATTCCGCACATACGGGAATGCGTGTCCTTTCGAATGAAGGCGGAGCACGCAGCCACATGCCGCCCATACCGGGCATGTGGAGAAACCGGGACGCGATTCGCCCGGGACACCTGGTGCACGTTTGTCAGCCGGTTACCCATGCTGGTTTGCGTGACACCTCACGGCCGTGTCAGCCGGGGGGCCATCCGCCGAAGATTTCGATAAGCCCCCACCTCGTCACCCGCGAGCGAACTCACGGGCCTGGCGCTACTGGTACACACTGCGTGCTGTCTTGGCGGATTCGCTTCGCTCGTCACCTCCGGTGTCGTGGCACTGGTGCGGATGCACTGTCATTAATCTATGCCGCCCGCCGCCGCCCGCGCAAGCGAGAGGATAGTGCACCGCAGCGCCAGTCGGCTATCGTGGATCTCCCAGGAGGAGGCGCGCGGTGGTTTCGAAGTCCCAGGTCGA
>JBBSKE010000379.1:0-3997 GCA_038256595.1 Tepidiformales bacterium
AGCCCGAAGGCACGGGCCGCTCTCGCCGCCCTCACGGGCACCTTCGCCGAACCCGCCATCGAGTCGCTCCTGACCGAGAACAACTGCACCGGAAAACCCGCCGCGCTGATCGCGTTCCAGGTTCCGCCCGGCTCTCAGCAGCTCTTCGCGCGAGTCACCTACGCCCCCGGCGGCGCTCGAGTGGTCAGTCTGAACCCCAGCATCGAAGGCGAACGGATCGAGATGCTGATGCCGATCCTCATGCACGAGGCGATTCACTGCGACCAGGTCGGCGGCCGCTTCGAAGAGATCGCGGCGACCGCCATCGATTCGTTCTTCTGGATGAACCTGCTCGCCGTCTTCCCGGACCTCGCCCTGGCGGGGACGCCGCTCTCCCACGAATTCAATATCGATACCATCGCGCTGATGAACAGCGGCCGCAAAATCCCGGAATCGATCGGTGTGCTCAAGAGCCCTGGCGTCAGCGTCGTCCTGCCGGGCACGAATGCGACCTACACCTCGTTTGCCGAACTCGTCGCCGCTGCCTACCCGTCGATCGACTACAACGAATCGCCGAGAGAGCCATTGGCCCAGGCCTACGTGGTCCAGCTCGCAGGGGCTGCCGGGATGGAAGAGGAATCCGCCTTCAACCTCGTCTACCTGGACGAACTGCTGGGCCGCGTCGCCTCGCCGGAACTGATGCAGCTTGTGACTATCGCCCTGGATCTTGCGCCTGAGGGTTAGGGCTCGGGGGCTTCACGGCGACCCCGTTGTGCCGCGATTCGAGCATCTGGGCAACGATCGCGAGGAAATGTTCCGCCGCGAACGGCTTCGGGAGGAAGGCCGTGTTCGGCATTCGTGCAGCGAACTCCGCCGGGCCATCGTCGCTAAACCCACTGATGAGCAGCACGGGGATTTCGGGCCAATCGCTGGCGATCACGCGGCGCAACTCAATCCCGTTCTCCCCGGGCATGATGATGTCCGTCACCACCATCTCCGGCCGGAGGCGTGAAAGTACCGTGCGCGCCTCGCTGGCGTTCGCGGCGAGCATGACATTGTAGCCCTGGCTGCGAAGCAATCGCCCAAGCATGATGCGGACGGGTTCCTCGTCTTCCACCACGAGGATGGTTTCTGCCACTCGAACTCCCTCGCCACTGGTCTGCACGGCGGCTGCAGGCGGCACGCGTAGAGCGCCGCCGCGACCATGGGGCGTCCCCGTCATTGTTACGCCACCGCACCGTATTCGCACTAAGGGAAACCCGCGGTGAATGCGTGCAGTTCATCACAAAGCGCCCAGTGGCCGATGATATAGCCGAATACTCTGACTCGTCCATGTCCCCTCGCTATCGCAGCAGGTCTTTTCCCAGACCGATCCCCATGGGCTATCATCGCAACAGACTGGTCCACAGACCGCAGGTGGTGACTTCTTGGGACGACCTCCGACAATCGTTGGCGCAGCTCTTCTCCTCCTGCTCGCCTATCTCGTATTCGCATGCGTCGCCCAGGGGTACTTCGGATTGCAAGTGTTCCCCGATGCGCTGATCCGCGATGGCTGGGCTGCACCCGATAGCTGGGCCGACTGGCGCGATGTCATGTTCGTGCTCACCGGCCTCTTCTGGTTCATCGCCGCAGTCATATGGGCCGCCGCCGGGGTGGCAGCATTCTTCCTCTTCCGCTACGTGCGCAAGATGATGCGCGAAAACGTCACCCCTGCCGTCGATTCCCTCAAGGCATCGCTCGACAACGTGAAGGGCACGACCGAATTCGCTGGCGAGACGATCGCCTCGCCGCTCATCCGGGCCTACTCGATTGTCCGCGGTGTTCGCGGCGGTCTCGGCGCTGTGACCGACCTGCCCTCCTTCATCAAGGGCCGCCGCCAGACGGGCCGGAAGAAGAAGAAGAAGTGACCATCGAACGCCGCCCTCCACCAGCAACTGAACGTCCGCGTCACGACCGCCGGCCCGGGGATAACCCTGTGTTCGAGTGGTTCTTCGCCATCATCGATGGCATCTCCGACACCGCCCACGAAGTCCTGAGGCGTGGGCGGGCCAGCGCGCACGAAGCCTACGATGAGGGCTGGGAGCGTTTCGACGACAAAACGAAGCGTCGCCGCCAGCGCCCATAGCGTCAGCAGGGCACCTCTCCCGGCCGGCGATTCAACCTAACGAATCGCCTTGCTATGCTTCCCCGTGGAGAGGTGTCTGAGTGGTCGAAAGAGCACGACTGGAAATCGTGTGTTGTGCAAGCAACCGCGGGTTCGAATCCCGCCCTCTCCGCCAGGAAATTCCATAGCACGGAACGATGAATGGCCCTGGAGCAATCCGGGGCCGTTTCTGCGTTCGCTCGCGCTACGGTCTCGGGCTCGATGGCGGGCTGCAGGCACCCGCCCGGCTCCCGGCGGCAGGGATGCGATGGGCGCGGGTCTCGCGCTAAGATCGGCGCGTGACGAGCGAACAGGCCAACGAGTGGGTGTCGCTGCGGTCCCAGGGCCGGGGGCGGCTCTCCGAGGGTGACGCGGCGGACTTCCTGCGAACCGGCGCCACGGCCATCGAACTTTCTCTCGTGGCGAGCCTCTCTGGTGCGGAACAGGCCACTGCCATGCGCGACATCGCCGCTCGCACTTCGCGAATGCTGCGCGACCGGGAGGTCGAGGACGAGCCAAAGTGCGCCTTCGTTCATGCCGTGCCAAAGCTCCTCGCAGATGCGACGGCACGCGAGGCGACGGACGCGCGAATCACCTTCTGGGAGCTCCTGCTCGGTCCCGTATTCGAACCAGGGTTTCCGGTGTCGCCGGCGTTGGCCGCCGCCCTGGTCGAAACCCTCCGCGAACAGCTTGCGTCGAACGACGAGATTCTCCAGTGGAGCGCCCGGCAGGGCCTGAGTGTGCTCCCAAGACACCTCGCCGAGCGGGTTCTCGACCACCGCGACGCGGAGTCAAAGCGCCGAACGTCGCTGATTGCTCGGATGTCTTGCGAAGAGGAAGAAGCGGGAGAGTGCTGACGCTGCCAACCGACAGCTAATCGCCGACGTTGCGCTGTACAATCCCGGCCGCAAGCGCCGCGAGGGCGTCCGGGTTGTCGAACTCCTCGAAGTAACCTCCCGGGCCCCATTGCGAGACGGGTGCGTCGATTGTGACGATTCGGCCGTCTCCGAGGTCGATTTCGGCCATGAACGTGTCCCTGGGCGGACATTGCTCGCCGGGGAGGGGCGTCGGCGTTGGCAACGCGGTTCGCCCATCTGGCGACGGCCGAACATCGACGCCAGCCAGGATAGTCACTTGCCGGCCGTTGACGGTGCGAGTGGTCCGTTCGAGGCAGCGTTCGGCGAATACAAAAGCCATGCCCGGCTGGCTCCCAGCCTCCTCAAGCGAGGCCATGAATTGCCTCCAGCCGGCTTCTGGCCAGGTCTTTAGCGTGATCTCCAGGTTCGACTCGCGACCGCTCGAAATTCTGTAGTCATCAGTTGTCGAGTAGGTGATGGACACAACTTCGGGCCGGACCGGGTTCGCTCGCACCTCAGCCGAGTACAACGTCAGCGGTGGGAGGCCGAATCCCGGATCGAACTGCCGCCCGAGCCACCCGGGCTGCGGGATCGTCAGCGCGTCGAGGTTGGCCGCGCCGATCTCCTCTCTCGTGCGAAATCCCTGGGCTCGCGGGTCGAGTTCATTCGGGTCCACATCGACCCGTTCGAGAAGTTCGCTCTCGAATTCGATAGTCGTCGTGCCGGCGGACCCAGTGTCGCTTCGCACCACCGACTGTTCCAGCGCGAGCGGCAGCCAGGTGGTCGCATCGACAAAGAACGTGTAGGTGCTGGTCGCTGTGTATATGTTGCGCGGCGCCGCTGGCGTTCCCGGCGCGGCTGTTGGTGTCAGCCGGGACCCACCAGGATCATGTTCGATTTCGAGCACCCATTCGTACACGATTCCGAACGCGGGCGTCCCCTGCCACGCGGCGGAAACGATATCGGGCAGCAGACTGCCCTCGAAGTTCCCGAACTGCTGGAGGACGCCGCAGATCAG
>JBBSKE010000380.1:0-3991 GCA_038256595.1 Tepidiformales bacterium
CGAGCCGATAATGCTCCCCGCCTTTCTTCACACTCCCCACACCCAACTAACTACGCCCCGGTCGCCGGCCGGGGGCTTCGTTCGTTGCACTTCGAATTCGCCCGAGATCGGTGGTTCTGGGCGCGGTAGGCATCAACGATTTCAGTGCCCGTCGCGAACCAGGCATCGGCCTTGCTCGTCGCGTGTTCGAGGAACGAGCGGATGTACCTCGAGCGGAACGCCTGCGCGGAGAGGGTCCGCTGAAACCTTGCTACCGGCCCGGATCAGGTCCGTCAATCGACATAGATGTCGACCGCAATCGCGACCGGGCCCTGGCCGGCCAGGTGGGTCGAGTTCGGGCGGCGGAGATCCGATGCCAGGCCGACCTCCCCTGGTTAGCGGAGGAGCAGCTCACTGGCAACGGTCACGGCACCCTTGCCGGCGCCGATGCCATCGAAGTAGTCGATCGCCTTCGGCAACGAGATGACGTCCGCGTACTTCTGGTCCATATCGAACAGGTTGATGTAGTGCGAGGCTTCCGTGCGGTCGAAGCAGCACTCTTCCACGACACCCATGTTGTAGCGATAGGTGGCGCCATCAACGACGCTCGCGCGCACGCAACCGCTGGTCGTCTCGCCACAGGCGATGACCGTGTCGATGGCGTGATAATTGAGGTGGAAGACAAGGGGAGTGCCGTGGAAGGCACTCGCGGCGGCCTTCTGGAGGACGAGGTCGCCCTCCATCGGCGCGATTTCGTCGACGATTTCGTTCGCCTTCGCGCGCTCTTCGGCGCTCAGGTGGGAGAGGCGCTCGCGCTTCGCGCGGCGGCCCCATGGCACGAAGCGTTCCATGCCATGCACGTAGATGACCTGGATGTCGTTGCCGCGGGCAGCGCGAATGAGGTCGACCGTCTTGTCGATGGCGGCCCAGCCTTCGAGGCCAGTCGAGCCCGGCCACTTTTCGATCGACTCGAAAAAGGGCAGCCGTTCGAGGCCAAGGACGCTGTAGTAGTCATCGATGACAAGCAGCGCGGGCTTGGTGCCGAAGCCGAACGGGGCTTTCTTGGCGGCGCCGCGTGCCATGTGTTCGCGGTCGCGAGGTGAAAGATACGGATCCCAACTGGCCATGATTGCTTACTCCCCGGGCACAGAGCCCGATGGCGCCAACACTATGCCGCTGGAGTTACAGCAACGTTCCCGATTTCGCACAATCGCCCTACAGATTCGCTCGAATATCACGCGAACTGGCTGCGATTTTTCCGTTGCAACTGTCTAAACCTGCTTCATCGCCGAATCATCAGTCCCGGGGGCCGTGTACCTGCGCCTCGCCAACCGATTCGTCGTGTTCGAGGAGCCGCCGGGTGACGCCATTGGTCCACCCGAAGCCGTGTTGCAGTGGATATTCTCCACCGCCACCGCCGAGGCAGCCGCCTTCCGGGTCCGTCTCCAGGTCGTACTTTTCGACCAGCTCGCCGTCCCGCTCGTAAACACTGCCCACGGTACGCAGCCAATGCCGGGCGATGTCGCGTGCCAGGTCCTGATGGCCGGAGCGCCAGAAGCCGTCGATCGCCATCCAGTGGAGCGGCGCCCAGCCGTTCGGGCGGTCCCACTGCTCGCCCGTGTCGATGAGCGTGGTCAGCAGCCCGCGCGGGACCAGCAGCTGCTCGCGGACCGTCTCGACGACGCGTGCCGCCTGTGACTTCGACGCGATCCCCGAGAACAGTGGCGTGACCGTCGCCGCCGTCAGCCCGCGCCGTTCGTCCCGCGCCCAGTCGAAATCGAGATACTGCCCGGCGGCGTCGTCCCAGTGCCAGCGGTCGATAGCTGCCTGGCGCTGGTCGGCGCAGGCCTGGAAGCGCTCCGCGGTGGCGTCGTCCCCGCACTCCACGCTCACCTTCGCGATCTGCCGCTCAAGCCGGTGCAGGAACGAGTTGAGGTCGACGGGCAGGATGGACGTCGTCCGAATCGTCGAGAGGTCGCCTGGTTCGGCGCACCAGCGCGAACTGAAGTCCCAGCCTGAAGCGGCTCCCGCGCGCAGGTCACGGTAGACCTCATGGCGCGGCCGCTGACTGAGCGAGGCGGTGGTCACATCTTCGGAGTACGACTCCTCGCGCGGCGTATCGCGGTCGTCCCAGTAGCGGTTCAGAAGCGAGCCATCCTGCATGCGCACGCAATGGCGATGCACTTCGCCGTTGCGCAACTCTTCGGCGCCGTTCATCCAGTAGGAATGCTCCTTGAGGAGCTGCGGTAGGTAGCGCCGCGCATGCGAGACGCCGTTCTCTTCGAAAAGCTCGGTCATGAGCGCGAAAACTGGTGGCTGCGAGCGGCTCAGGTAGTAGCTGCGGTTGCCGTTCGGCACATGCCCATAGGTGTCGATCAGGTAGGCGAAGTTGTCGGCCATATTGCGCAGCAGGTCGCGGCGGCCGCCCTGGACCAGCCCGAGCATCGTAAAATACGAATCCCAGTAGTACATCTCGCTGAAGCGGCCACCCGGCACCAGGTAAGGGTGAGGCAACGGCAGGAGCGAGGACCGGGTCGGGTGCTCGTGGGGCTCGCGAGTGAGCGCATCCCAGAGGTGGTCGATGTGCTCGCGCAGCGTCCGGTCGTCATCGGCGATGTAGGCACTGACTGGCGGGTGTTCGGTCTCGAAATGCTCGGCCACGAAGGCGGCGAGGTCGAATCCCGGGACGCCATGGACCGCGCGATACTGCCCGAGGATTTCCTCGGGATCCTTGCGCGGCGCACAGTCGACGAACGTCTTGCTGTCCGCGAACACGTGTTGCATCTGCACGGCGACGAAGAGTTCCTGGTATCGGTCGCCCGGGGTGAGTGTATCCGCCGGCGCAATGCTCGCAGCCCGCGCCGAACGCTCCTCCGCCTCGCGCGAACCCGGCGTGGTCATCGTGCCACCCGGCCGGCAGTGGAAGCTGCTGAAAATCGCATACGACAATTATGCGCCGGACCGGGTAAGGGTCGCGAAGCGCCAGGGTGACGTCCCCAGCTACAGCCCGTCGCGGATCGCGGCCAGGCGCCGGAGGATTGCCAGCAGGTGGCCGTTCTGGACCATGGCGGCCAGGTGGCCCTCGTGGAACCGGTCGCCGCGGACATGCGTCGTCAGCAACTGGCGGATGAGGTCGGTGTCCGCAGCCGAGAGTGCCGCCGGCTGCTCTATGAGTTCCCGCATCAAGCCCGGTTCGACCCAGGAGATGCCGGGCGCGACCCACCCGTTGCCGGCACAAGCGCGCATGAATTCGAGCATCGTGTCGCTGAAGTCGAACCAGGGCATCTGGATTACGCCGGCCGCGTCCTTCTCGCCGCCCTTCCACTCGCCCGGCCAGGCATCGCCCTCCTGTTCGAACGCCGGCAGAAAGGCGAGCAGCGCGTCGATCCGCGTCCGCAGGTCGGCTTCTTCGGTCATGCCTCGGAATCTACGCGATGTTGGCAGCGCGCGCGCCTCAGTCCCCTCCGACGGCGGCGAAAGAGACGCTGCTCGCCTGGTTCGTGGGCAGCAGGCTTGAGATCAGCCCCGCGCAGACGATCGCCACCGTGCTCGCCCAGAGGCACCCGACGAGCCCGTACTGCTGGTAGAGCAGCCCGGATAGGACCGTTCCCGCGAGCCGTCCGCAGGCGTTCGCCATGTAGTAGAAACCGACATTCATCGCCACTTTGTCGCTGTCCGTGTAGGCGAGGATCAGGAAGGAGTGTACCGACGAGTTCAGCGCGAAAATCGCTCCAAAGGCGATGAGCCCGACGACGATGACCCCCGCCGCCGGCAGGCCAGCTTCGAGCGCGAGGGCGATGCCCGCCGGGAACGCCGCCAGCAGGATGGCCAGCCACATCGCCGTCTTGCCGTCCGGCGTGCGGTTCCCATCGGTGTAAATTCGCGCCAGGATCGCCGGTGAGCCCGCCTGCACAATGCCGTAACCGATGATCCAGACCGCCATGAATCCGCCGACCTGCCAGAAATTCCAACCGACGACTGTATAAAGGAATACTGGCAGCCCAACGACAAA
>JBBSKE010000381.1:0-3979 GCA_038256595.1 Tepidiformales bacterium
GGCAAGCACGGACTCGTTGCCCGGACACTCGACGTCGACAGCGGCCGCTGGACTATCGAGCCAGCCAGCCGCGACGACGTCTTCAGTTTCGACGGCCATGTCTTGCGCTCGGTCTTCGGGCCTCGCTGGCGGATGCTGATCATCGGTGCCGGGCAGCTCTCACGGGTGCTCGCGCAAGTGGCGCAGGCGCTTGATTTCGAGGTCACCTGCTGCGATCCTCGTGAGGAATACCACCTGACCTGGGACATTCCCGGCACCCACTTCACCAAGGAAATGCCTGACGACGTCGTCCTGAGCATGCAGCTCGACCCGCACAGCGCCGTCGTTGCCGTCACCCATGACCCGAAGCTCGACGACATGGTGCTGCTGGAAGCGCTCAAGTCGCCGGCCTTCTATATCGGCGCCCTTGGTTCGCGCCGCAATACCGCCGCGCGCAAGGAGCGGTTGGCAATGTTTGAACTCACTCCTCAGGAAATCGAACGGCTTCACGGACCGATCGGACTCGACATCGGCAGCAAGACCCCGGCGGAGATCGCGATTTCAATCCTTGCCGAAATCATCGCGGTCCGCAATGACGTGGAACTGCTCCAGAAGAAGCCGGTCGAGGAAGCCAGCAGCGCCTGCGTCATTAGTTAGTCAACGGCAGGACTGAACTGGCGGGAATGGGTCGCTCGTCTGACGGCCCAAACCGTTCCTCGCTCCGGTTTTACCGGGAAGAGGGTCTCTTGCTACCCTGCACGCTCGACCAGCGAGGCTCGTTTCCAACGCTGGGCTACCGGTGACCAACTTTGAATCCAATAACCCTGGTTCAGTCAGGACTCGCTGACACGCGGATCTCCGCGGGCAAAACGATTTACTCGGTGCAGCTTCTGCGGTTCATTGCAGCGGCTCTGGTCGTGCTCAGCCATATTCGAGGCGATTTCAAACTCGCGCCCTATGGAGATTTTGGCGTCGACATCTTCTTCGTCATCTCCGGCTTCATTATCTACCATGTGACACGGGGTGACACGGCTCACTTCTTCACAAAGCGGCTGATCCGGATAGTTCCGCTTTACTGGCTCGGCACGATGGTGCTCGCTACCGTTGCGCTAGTTGCGCCGAGTATCCTGAACGACGTCGAGTTCGACTTCGTGCGGATAATCGCCTCGCTGCTCTTCATTCCATACTGGACCGACGCCCATAGCTTTCATCCGATCCTCCTCCTTGGCTGGACGCTCAACTACGAGTTGCTCTTCTACTTCCTGTTCTACCTCGCGATGCGAATTTCCCATCGCTATCGCTTCCTGGTCTGCTCAGGACTCCTGGTCGTCCTGGCCCTCTCCCATCCAAGCGCTGCGCCGAACTCGGCACACTTCTTCTGGAGCGGGTCGTACATCATCGAGTTCATCTACGGGATGGCCATCGCCGTTGTCGTAGAGCGAACTCGATTCCTGCACTTCGCTCGGATGCCGCTGGCGTTTGCAGCGGTGGCAATGGTGACGTACAGCTTCTTGCTCTATCCAACGACTGGTTATCTGGATGCCGTCTCGCAGCGTTTCATCATGATCGGCGTTCCGAGCGCATTGCTGGTCTTTATTGTGCTGAGTTGCGAGCAGTCCATACGGCGGCTTCCAGATGTATTCACTCGGTTTATCAGCTTTCTCGGCGACCTCTCGTTCGCAACCTATATTTTTCATGCCTACATCATGGGAGTCCTGAAGCGGTTGATTGGCCTGGAAATGAACATCTTCTCGTATGCCGCAATCGTCCTCGCCTGCACCACCCTTGTCGCCACCGGCATCTTTCTCATCATTGAAAAGCCGTCGCGCACCTACCTCACCAGCAGGCTCACTCGCCGAAAAGCCGCCCTCGTCGACACGATCTCCGCTCCGGCGGTCTCAACGCAGTGAAGGATGGCGACGCACTGATTTAGAAGAGGCGCGGCGTTCGTCGGCTCTCCGTAACCGTTCCGGTGTCGAGCGCCTCTTGTCAGGTGCCGCCAAGGCTAGTCTTTGTGCATTAGTTCACGTGTCGCGAAAATCGCCACCCTCGGCAAGGCGACGTACTCGCACAGCGCATCCGTGAATGCCGTGGCCCGCCACTTCCGCACAAGGACATACTCATGCATGACCGCGCTGATTCGAATCGTTTGCCGCACAACATTGCCTGCCTTACCCTGATCGCGTCCTTCCTAGTGACTTCCTGCGGCTTTGCCGGCGGTAGTGATTCACCAGAAGCAGGAAGCGCGGGTTTCGAGCTTGCGCAGCTCGAAGTCGAAAAAGAAGCTCTCTTACCGGGTGCACAGGCTGGAGCAGTATCTCCCTCCGACAACCTGGGCAGCCCGGCCTCCAGTGCCGATGCGCCTGGACCAGATGCCGCGCCTGGTGGTTCGGCCGTTCCTGAGTCGTCCACCCCGGGTAGCGCGAATCCCGGTTCGGTAGCTCCAGATTCCTCGGGAGCTCCGGATTCCTATACGCCGCCGACTGCCGTTGCTCCAAAAGCGACTGGTACCGCTTCACGTCCGCTCTACATCCTGCTCACGGGAGACTCAATGACGAGGGGGGACGAGCACAACCCCACCGGTGCAAGAGCCTTTCGTGGCCGCCTCTATTACATGCTGACGAATGCAGGCATCCATGTCGACTTCTTAGGCGCCCAAAACGAGCGGCCCGCGATCGGCGGCGACCCGAATCATGACGCCTGGGGAGGGGCATGGATCGGGCCAGGTGGAAGCTCCAGGAATATCTACGATCAGATGCCGACCGTTCTCGGTCCGACGGTCAACCCGGACATCATCGTCATGGCACTAGGATGGAACAGCGTCGTTTATGAACCCGCTATCGCCGCCGACAAATACGAGGGCCTCGTCAACAGAATTGCTGCGCTCAAGCCGAAGGCGCAACTGGTGCTCGGCACACAGTCACCGTACCGCGGAAACACCGAAGCCGTCACTGCCTCTTATGAGCGAGGCTATCGCGAACTCAACCAGCGCGCCCGTACACTGGCGGCCGCCTCAGCAAGTGATCAATTTCATCTGACCGACCTCGCGTCTGGTGACTACTTCACAAGCGACTACATCGATGCCGTGCATTGGAACCAGAGCGGCGCGGACAAGGCAGCCAAGATTGTCTTCGACACCATCGTAAAGAAGGTTCTTCCGCAACTCCCTTAGCCTTAGTTCAAAGGTGGCGGATTCCGCAGAAACTCCTCACGGCTGATACCTCTATCTCCAGGGGGATCAGTACGGCCGACATTGTTGAACGTCAGGGCGTTGATCGCTTGCCATTCGCCAGTCAGCCGTTTAAGCCGAGAACCTACGATCGCCGGCGCAGGTACGCCATTCCAGGCGACGTCGCGCGACTGGTAGTAGTCTGCGCCGACCTGCATCATGATTTCCGCCTTGTTGCGGTCGTCCGCCGCTGCAGCATCGGCCATCACCAGTCTTCCCTGCATCGAGACATAGACAGCACGAATGTCATCGGGACTGACAGGCAGGTCGATCCTGCCTTTGGTCCACCAGCCATGGAACAGCTGATCGCCCGATTGCGGCATCCCGACGACGGTCGAGCCATCGCACTGGCGGGTAAGACTCCGGTGCCCGGATGATCGGGCGAGTTCAGGCTTGAAGTAGAAGTCACCCGCCACGCCCCTCGAGGCTCCGAGGCTGATCCACTTGCGGGTCGAGTCCTGGAGCAGGAAAAACCTCACGTTTGCGAGCTGGACCTTCACGTTCCTGGCCTGGTTGGCCTTCCCGTCTGCCAGCAGTATCCAAGGCATGGCGGCAGTCATCCGTTTTTCGAGATCGAAACGGGTGCCGTAGGACTTGGTGAACCAGTCTCCGCCGTTCTTCAGCCGGGGATCATTGCCCAACAAGGTATGGCCAGGTCCGACGTACCAGCCGGACTCGAAGCGCTCATAGCCCGGCACCAGCGCGTCGTTCTTCTTGTCCATGTCCGCAAGGACGAGTTCTGTGCTGTTCTTCACCACCGGCAACGCCGGA
>JBBSKE010000382.1:0-3970 GCA_038256595.1 Tepidiformales bacterium
CAAGGTGACCGTGGATTTCTACCTCCGCGAAGGCGCGACCAGCGCGGACGTTGCAGCCGCCGCCGAGGCGATGAGCGCTCGCTTCGAAGGCGCCTACCCCATCACCGGGGACGGCGTGAGCGCCCAGTTCCTGGCGAGCGGGCCGCGCTGGCCGGGCAATTCCCTGACCTGGCACTACAACACCGCCGGGAAGCCCGCCGGCATCGCCGACGGCCTCGGCGAAATCGCGGCAGCGGCGGCAACCTGGAACGCTGCCGGCGCGGCGTGGAACTTTGTCAACGGCGGGCGCACTGCTGCCGGCACCGGCGCCTGCGGGACCGAACTCGACGGTCAGAACACCATCGGCTGGGCGGCGCAGGCCGGTTCCGTCCTCGCGGTGACCTGCACCTGGAGCCGCCCGGAAGCGAACGGCGGCGAAACCTTCGTCGAATTCGACATGGAGTTCGACCCAACCTGGACGTGGACCACGGGCACGAGCGATGTGAATACGGACCTCCAGAGCGTCGCCCTGCACGAAATGGGCCACGCGCTCGGGCTCGACCACACGACCGTGAACTGCCCCGGTTCGACGATGTGCGCGACCTATTCGGCCGGCGTCATTCTCCACACCCTCAGCAGCGACGACCTCGCCGGCCTGTTCGCCGCCTACGGAACGCCCTCGACCGCGCCCGCAGCGCCCCCGAAGGTGAACCTGCCCCAGGAACGCGGCATGTACCGAATCATCGCCCTCGGTGCAACGCGCAACTAATCTCGGGACGGAGCGGCCGGTGCAGCGGGTCGCTCGTGCCATATGATGGGCTCCACACCCGAACCTGGAGCCTCCCACCCATGCCCGAACCGCGCATCCTGCTCGATGGACTCTGCTTCCCCGAGGCGCCCCGCTGGCATGACCACCGGCTGTTTTTCTCCGACATGCGCAAGAACAATCGCGTCATGGCGGTGGACCTCGATGGCAACGTTGAGACCATCTGCGAGGTGCCGGCCTCACCCTCCGGTATCGGCTGGCTCCCCGATGGCCGCATGATCGTGGTCGCGATGACGGACCGCCGAGTCCTCCGCCTCGAAGCCGACGGTTCGCTCGTGGTCCACGCCGACCTCGTCGCGATTGCGCGCGGGCCACTGAACGACATGGTGGTCGACCGGCAGGGTCGAGCTTATGTCGGTAACTTCGGCTTCGACATGTTCGCGGGCGCCCCGATGGCCCCGGCAAAGCTGGCGATGGTTCACCCCACTGGCTTCATGCGCGACGTAGCGAAGGGCCTGGAGTTCCCGAACGGTGCGGTAATCACGCCCGACGGCAAGACGTTCATCATCGCCGAATCCGCGGGGCGGCGGCTGACCGCGTTCGATATCGAAGTCGATGGCTCGTTTTCGAACCAGCGCGTCTGGGCGGATTGCGCCGGAGCGAGCCCGGACGGCATCTGCCTCGACGCGGACGGTGGCGTCTGGATTGCCTCGCCGAACCGCCACGCGTTCATTCGATTCGTCGAGGGCGGCGAGGAGACGGACCGGATCCAGCTCCCGGATTCGAAACAGGCGATCGCCTGCATGCTCGGCGGCGGGGACCGCAAGACGCTCTTCCTGTGTACGGTCGAAGCCACGAGCCAGCAGGTCTTGAGCGGCAGCGACGAGACCAAAGGGTTCATCGAAGTCGTGGATGTCGCGGTCCCGGGGGCCGGCTGGCCCTAAAAGCGCTGCGCATTGCCCCCGGGCGGCCCCTGCGCGCGTTCTCGTACCGTGGCGAAGAACTAGAGTAGAAGATATGTCGCGTATTGTTGTTGCCGCGGATTTCGGCGGCACGCATCTCCGTGCCGCACTGGTTACCGCTGAGGGAAGCGTCCTCGGCCGTCGCGACGTGCGCACACCGACAAGCGAAGTTCCGCCCGAAAAGACCATCGCGGGGGTCATCGGGCTGCTGGCGACCGTCGCCCAGGGCTCGCCGGACCGGCCAATCGCTGCCTGCATCGCCACCGCCGGAATCGTCGATTCGCGCGCTGGCAAAGTGATTGTGGCGGCGAACATCCCCGGCTTTCGCAACCTCCAACTCTCTGAGCCAGTTTCGGAGAAGCTCGGCATGCCTGTCTTCGTCGAGAACGACGCCAGCGCCGCCGCCCTTGGTGAGGCGAAGTACGGCGCCGGGCGCGGTGCGAGCAGCCTGCTCCACGTGACCCTCGGCTCGGGTATCGGCAGCGGAATCGTGATCGATGGCCAGCTCTACCGGGGCGCGAAGGGACTGGCTGGCGAAATCGGCCACATGATTATCGACCCGGCCGGCCCGCGCTGTGGTTGCGGCTCGCGCGGCTGCCTCGAATCGATGGTCAGCGGCACCGCCCTCGCCGAACGCGCGCGCAAACTCATCGAAAGTGGACGGGCACCGCTGCTGCAGGAGATTGTGGGCTATCGCGAGCCGTCTTCGAACGACCTGTTCACGGCCGCCCAGCGCGGCGACAAGCTCTCCGAGGCCGAGATTCGGCACGCGGGCCACGTCCTCGGATTGGGTCTCGGGAGCCTCATCAATGTGCTCAACCCGGAGGTCATCACCCTCAGCGGCGGGCTCCTTACGATCGGCGAGATGCTGCTCGACCCGATGCGCAAGGCGATGTACTCGCTCGCCTATGGGCCGGCGGGCGGCACAATCGTGCGCCTCTCCGAACTGGGGGACAACGGCGGGCTGCTGGGTGCGGCTGCTGTGGCGTTTGCGCGGGCAGATGAGTAGAAAGTGCTAAGTGCTGCGTGCTGAGTGGGATTCGCTTACTTGCCAAAACATGGGCGCTGGCTGCGACACGCAGCGCTTGGCCTGCGCCAGCGACGCTGCGGCGATAAACTGACTGCCGGTGGCCATGCCGGGTTCGCAACCCCGGATCTCTTCGGCCACGAACGGAGTGGCAGGCATGGATTTCTCGGAGATTCGCGACGACTTCAATGCGCGCGTGCAGCGCATTGTCTGGTGTACGGTCACCACGGTGGACACAAAGGGGCGGCCGCGTTCGCGCATCCTTCACCCCTACTGGGAGGAGACCACGGCCTGGGTGCTCACCAGCCGGCATTCGCTCAAGGAGAAGCACCTCGCGGCGAATCCGCACGTCGCCATCAGCTACTGGGACCCGCAGCACCAGCAGGTCTACGCCGAGGGCATCGCCGAATGGGAGGATGGCCAGGCCGAGAAAACGCGCATCTGGGAGACCGTGAAGGCAACCCCGGAGCCCTATGGCTGGGACCCCGGAATGATCTGGAGTGGTCCAGACGACCCAGGCTACGGTCTCCTGAAAATCACCCCGCGCCGGATCGAGCTCTCAGCGCTCAGCGATCTGCCACTGGGCAAGGGCCCTCGGGTCTGGAAAGCTTAGGCTGTATCGCAGCGGCTCAGGGGCCGATTGGCGTCGCTTCCGGCGCTGGGCCTCGACTTGCACACCTCCTGGAGTGACACATGCCCGGTTCTGATTACGTTCCCGCGTCCGCGATGGTGGTCGTCGCTCACCCAGACGACGCCGAATTCCTCGCCGGTGGTACTGTCGCCAGGTGGGCACAGGCTGGCGCGGAGGTCACCTACGTCGTCGTCACGAAGGGCGACAAGGGTAGCGAAGACCCGGAAATGACGCCCGAGCGGCTCACCGAGATTCGCGAGGCCGAACAGCGTGCCGCCGGGGCAGTCCTCGGCGTTAAGCACTACGAGTTCCTCGGCTACCCGGATGGCTACCTGCAGGCGACGCTCGAGCTCCGCCGCGACCTCGCGCGCGTGATTCGCAAGTATCGCCCGGAGGTCGTGATCACGTTCGATCCAACGAACCGGTTCGTCTCCGACCAGTATGTGAACCACCCGGACCACCGGGCGGCCGGCGATGCAACGGTCGATGCGGTCTATCCGACGGCACGGGACCGGCTCACCTTCCCGGAACTGCTGGCCGAGGGCCTCGAACCGCACAAGGTGGCGCAGCTCTGGCTGGCCTCGCCCGCAGCGCCGACCACCTGG
>JBBSKE010000383.1:0-3952 GCA_038256595.1 Tepidiformales bacterium
CGCATCTCCACCTGGTCGATGAGCACGTTGCCGCGCGGCTTCGAAATATCGAGAAGGCCGACGACGCCGGTGATCTGCTCGGGCCGGGCTGTGAGCGAACGGCGTACGGGGACGCGTTCGTCGGTCGGGTCGAGGATGATAGCCATGTGATCCCTCCTGGGAGCCTTGCGCGGCGGACTTCGCCCGGCCAACGCTTGCGGGCGAGTATACACCGCCGGGAATCGCCTGTGGGCGCCGCGGTCAGGCCGGGTAGGTCATGAATTCGAGGAGATTGCCGTCCGGGTCGCGCGTGTAGACGCTCGTCCCGCGGCGCATCCCCGCATCGGCGCCGCCCCGCTGCTCGACTGGCCCAAAAGTTATCTCGCAGCCAGCCGCCCGCAGCATCGCCTCGGCTTCGACGACGGTCCCTTCGTAGTAAAAACAGAGGTCGCCACAGCCGGGCACTGCCGGGGCGCCACGCAGCGTGAACTTCGGGTCCTGCCAGAGTTCCGGCGGGTGGATGTTGATTTTCACGTGCTCATCGACCTGGATGGCAACGTTTCGCGACTTCCCCGCTCGCCATTCGTCCTCATAAAGGATGACGAAGCCGATCTTCTTGTAGAACGCGATGCAGGCCTCGGTGTCGGCCGTGGGCATCGCGACGTGGTCGAATCCGCGAACTGGCATGGTGCGCCTCCTGTTCGCCGCATCTTAGTCCTGTAGTATGCCGCTAACCACTTTCGCGACCGAAACCAGGCGGCCCGCACGAGTAGACATATCGATAGTGACTACATATTCTTGAACGCTCTAGGGGCCGGTAGGACGGACCGTCGCAACTCGAAAGGACCACAAATGCTCGCAGCCGTCGCCGATACTCCTGGCGCTCCTCTCACCGTCCGGGAGATGCCCGACCCCCAAATCGGGCCCGATGACATCCTCATGAAGGTCGAAGCGTGCGGTATCTGCTTCACCGACCTGCGGATCGTCGACGCCATCGGCAAGCCGTTCATGCCGCTCGTTCCCGGGCACGAACCGGTCGGCGTCGTTTCGGCGGTTGGCGCGAACGTCACCGAATTCGCTCCCGGTGACCGCATCGGAGCGCATGCACTGTTCACCTGCGGGAAGTGCGAGATGTGTCTCGCGGGCGAGGAAGAGGCGTGCGCCGAAGGTTTCGGCACGCTCGCCGGGCTCGCGCACGGCGGCGGCTATGGGCAGTTCATGCGGCTCCCGGCGGACCACGCGATTCGCCTGCCCGATAGCCTCGGGTTCGCGGAGGCTGCGCCATTTTTCTGCGCGGGCCTGACCACCTACGCGGCCCTCAAGAACGGCGGGCTCAAGCCGGGACAGCGCGTCGCCATTCTCGGCATCGGCGGGTTGGGGCACATGGGCATCTCAATTGCGAAAGCGATGGGCGCCGAGGTCTATGCGGTCACCGGCAGCCCGGGCAAGCAGGACCTCGCGCTCGAACTTGGTGCGACCATGGCCGGCGACGCTGCGACGATCGTTGCCGAACTCCAGCGCCTTGGTGGCGCGCATGTCGCACTCCATACGGCGAATGGCCTCGGGCCGGTCGGCGAGATTCTCCCGGCGATGGCGAAGCAGGGGGCGATTGTGCTCACATCCGGCGGTGGCGACGCCCTCCCCATTCCGCCGGGAATGTTCACCGGTCTCCAATTGCGAGTCATCGGCAGCTTTTACGGCTCGCGGCAGGACCTGCGGGAGGTGCTCGAACTCGCGGACAAGCACAACATTCGCCCGATTATCGAGACGTATGCGCTGTCGGAGGTGAATGCCGCCCACGATCGACTGCGCGCGGGCGATGTGCGCTATCGCGGAGTCCTCATCCCGTGAGCCGTTGGTGGTGATGCCAGCCAGGGCGGGCAGACTGCTTTGAGTCCGAATCCGTTGGGCGGTGGCCTCTGCGAGTGTTGCGAACCGACAAAGCCAATGGAGTAGAGTGCAGGGACGAACGCTGGCGCCCTGCACCGTCTCCCGTGGTGCGAGCAGCGGCGCCCAGGGAGAGTGTAGATGCCTGACGACCAGACCCTCGAGATTCCCCACGTGAGCGAGCAGGAGCTCCTGAACGGCGCCCGCGAGCAGGTGGATGCTGCGCTCGTTCTTGCTGCTGCCGAAACCGAGTTGTGGGCGAAGTCCTTGCACGCCGCACTTGCGCAACTCAGCGCGGCGTATCAGCGTCACAGCGACGCCGCAGAAGGACCGGGCGGCACGCTCGACGTGGTCATGGAGAAGCGGCCGGGCCTCGAAAAGGCGGTCCGCATACAACGCCGCGAACATGCCGACCTGCAGGCGGAGATCAACGAGATCCGGGACCGCCTCGCCGCAGACATCGCGAACGCGACGGTGGACCCAGGAACATTCCGCTGGCAGGTCGCGCCAGTCCAGGATGCCGTGCGGCGGCATATGGCGCGCGCCAACGACCTCCTGTTCGAAGCGTTCACCCACGACGAGGGCGGCGAAGGCTAACGACCTGCCACCCACATAGCGGAGCGCCGCGCGGATTACGCCATCGCGGTGGCTTCGATCTCGATGAGGAGTTCGGGATAGGCGAGCCGGGCGACTCCGAGGAGCGAGGTTGCCGGCCGGCATCCCGATTCACCGAGCCGGGTGCCCCAGACCTCCGTGCCCTCCGCCAGGAAACGGTCCACGTCTGTGGTGAAGATGTTCAGGCGGACGACATCCGCAAGCGTGAAGCCGGCCTGGGTGAGCACGGTCTCGAGGTTATCGAGCGCGCGCGCCGTCTGAGCGCCCATATCATCTGCATGGATGGGTGTGCCGTCCGCGTCCTGGGACGCCTGGCCGGCGCAGATCAGGGTGCGTTGCCCTGCCGTAATCTCCAGGGCTTGGACGAACCCGAAATCGTCCTGCCAGGTCCAGGGGTTGATAATTTTGCGTTCCATGTGGTCTCCTCTTTGAGGAATCGGCAAGGTAGAATCCAATTCCCATCACTAGAACGTGAATCTAGTTAAATCCACACATGGGGTCAAGCCAACTGGCGACCTACCACTCCAAACGCAGGCAGCAGCAGGCTGAGAACACGCACCGCGACATCGTCCAGGCGGCGCGACGACTCTTCGCGGCGCGCGGCTACGCGCAGACCTCGATGACCGATATCGCCCGCGAGGCAGGGGTGGTTGTCCAGACCATCTACGCCAGTGTGGGCTCCAAGCGCGAGGTTCTTCGCCAGCTCAACGACCTCATCGATGTAGAAGGTGGTGTCGCCGAGATTGAGGCGCTCCTGGCGGTCGAACGGGACCCGCGCGAGGTGCTACGCCTGCTTTCCCGGCTGACCCGGCAGATCATGGAGCGCTGCGGCGACATCATCGGAACGGTCTTTGCGGCCGCCGGGACAGAACCGGAGATGGCCGCGCTCCTGCAGGAAGGGCGCTCCCGGCATCGCCAGGGTATGGCCGCCACGGCTGCCGCGCTGGCATCCGCCGGGGCCCTGCGCGCCGGGCTGAGCGCCGAAGAAGCCGGCCAGATCCTGGCGGTACACACCTCGAACGAGGTCTACATCCAGCTCACGCGGGACTTTGGAATGTCGTTCTCGGCGGCCGAGGAATGGGTTTATTCGAACCTCGAGACGCTCCTGCTGGGGAGTTCGGAGCCGTAGGGAAGCCTGGCCGGAATGGCCCTCGTGCCCGAACCCGACGGGAACGGAGGGGTCGTGGTGATTTGCCGCCAGATTCGCACCGCCAGCGATATGCGTGAGGAGCGGGAGGGGTCCCCGGGTCACGAGTAGCGGGCCTGCGGGCAGGGGAATTGGTGCCAGGTCGCGCGACCCCGAGCTTGCCCTTCGGGGCTGCCTGCGGACAGGGGATCTGGTGGCGAATCACGCGTCCCCGGGCTGGCGCGCCGGGGCTCTGTGCGTTCCGGAATCCCGGACGTGCGTTAGCCGGTTTCGCCGATCTCCCAGCGTTCAAGGCGGCGGATGGCGAGGAACACCGCTAGCGCG
>JBBSKE010000384.1:0-3942 GCA_038256595.1 Tepidiformales bacterium
GATTCGGCCCAATGCCGGCCGAGCGGAGGTCGCGCTCGGAGGGGCGACGTTCGATAACGATGTCGACATTCTCTATCCGGGTCATGATCTCCGGGGGGATGGAGCGGAGTGCTTCGCGCACGAGGCGCCGGAAGCGCATGCGGTCCAGGGCGCTACCTCATCCTCGCGGAGGCGCTCCAGAGCGTCTTGAACCCTTCGCCGGTGATGGCGTTGCGCTCCATGGTGCGTTCGAGCCGGACGATCTCGGCGATGGTCGCCTCGGCGGCGCGGACGGACTCGATGAAGCCGGAGTCGATGACGCGTTCCATGACAGCGTTCCAGACCGGCGAATCCTGGAGGGAGCGGGCGAACCGCGGCCACCAGATGACCACGATCTTCTCCGGGCGCTGGAAACGCGGGCGCATCCGGCGGAGCGCTTCGTATCGCTCCTGCACCGAATTGACCGGCGGCACGAGCTTAATCAGCGGGCCATCCACGTCGTTGCTGCGGAAATCGAGGAGAAGGCGGTCAGAAATGGTGACAAACCGCAAGACCAGCAGCTCTCCGCTGGCAACTGATGCGGCAATTTCGGATATATCAACGCTGAAATCGTTGTCCACGTCTGGGGAGTGTACGGCCGCGACGAACTAACGGAAAAGACTCTTTCGTAGAATTCGCACGGTTATTCCAGTTCGGCCTCTTCGTCGAGGGCAGGACGGCGGCGAGCGACGAAGATCCCGGCGATGATCGCGAGCGCAAAGACACCGGCTCCGGCTCCAATTGCAATCCCGAAGCCTTCGAGGCCGTCGAAATTCGTGCCGCTCTCGTCATCGGCGTCGCCGGATGTGCCGGTGGCCGCTGCCGCCTCGGGCGTGGTCTCGGGAGTGTTCGTCGGCGTGGCCGAAGGCGTCACCGTAGCGAAGGCCGGTCGCGTTGGGATCGGCGTGAGCGTTCCAGTTGGCGTGGCGGTTGGATTACCGACCGGGCCATCGTCCGTGATAGGGCGCGTCGGCGTCGAAGTCGGGAAGAAGATTGGCGGCTGCGTCGGTTCGGGCTCGTCGTCGGGCGTGCTCGTCGCAGGCACGCTCGTGGGAGTGCTCGTCGATGGAGTCGTGGTGGTGGTCGAAGGGCCGGCGGACGGTGTACTCGTGGCCGATTGTCCCGCAGTTGGGCTGGCGGGGACGGAGGTGTTGGTTGGCGGCACGCTGGTGGCCGTCGCGGTCGGTGGGACGGGCGTGTTCGTCGCCGGGGGAGCGTTGGTGGCAATCGGTTCGGGCGTCGGTGTCAGGGCTCCCTGCGCGCTCGCGCGGGTGGGCACGGTCGCCAGGAGGCAGCAGAAAGCGGCCAGCGCGATGAGGGCGCTCGCCGAGACGATAAAGAACTGGTGTGGCCGGTTCAAAAGCAACAGTAAGAAGATACCCGCTTCACTCGCCAAGCGTGAGCGGCTTCGGCAACTCTTCGTATAGATTCACGAAGTCGAACGGCCAGCGAGCGTTAGCTCGGCGGCACCAGCGGTTCGAGCGGCAGGATTTCGGGCGTCACGCTGCGGCTGCGGATGGTCAGGAGGCCTACGGTGGCGATGCCCGGCTCCCAGCGCATGCGGCTCCGGTAGTAGAGGCGATGGTGTGGCGGGCCGCCCCGTTCGAACCGGCGGCGAGCTTCGTCCCCGGTGCAGAAGTAGGTGGCGCCGGGGCTAAAGAGCAGCGTCGGCGACGTTGTGGCGGGTTCGAGCTGAATCTCGCGCCGCTGGAGCGCCCGCACCCAGGCGCCGCCCCAGGTTCGCCGTTCGATCAGGGGGCGATGGATGTGCCCGAAGACGACGATGTCCACCGGTTCGCCCGCGAAGGCGCGGACGACGTGCTGCTTCACGCCGTTCCACCAGAAGGCGCGCCCGGCGAACGCTTCGTTCCAGGCGACACCGGGGAACTCGCGCACCCGGCCGCGATGTCCGTGGATCAGCCCGACCTGCACGCCGGCGCAATCGACCACGCGCTGCCATGGCAGGTCGAAGTCATCGTGGTTGCCGCGAACGGCGACCACTGGCGCAATCGCGGAGAGTGCGTCCAGCGTCGACTGCTCCGTGATGTCGCCCGCGTGGAGGACGAGGTCCACCCCGGCGAGGCGGCGAAAAATCGCCTTGTGGAGCGACGGCTGGAATTCGGGAACGTGGGTATCGGAGACAACGCCGACGCGGTAAGTGCTCATCTGCTCCGAGTGTATGGCGGCGTGCGCGATAGGTCAGGATGCTGCGGCTTTACCAGCGTGGCGCGGACGCTGCCCAGGCTGGGCGAACCGCGAACTGGTGGGATTTCGACTCACACCCCTAACCTTCGGCGTCCTACAATGCCGAGAGCTATGGCGAACGATATGCGCTATGTCCGGCAGGCCGGGAACGACCCGGCATTCCTCCGCAAGGCGTTGAACGAGGTCGGAGGAGAGCTGCGCAATGGGCTCTACGGCTTCAGCCGGCGGGACATGCTGCGCGAGGCAGACGGCGTCGATGAGGGGTGGTCCCTGCTCGGCATCGCGCTGCACCTGCTGATCGTCGAACGCGGCATTTCGCGCCAATACGAGGCGATCATCCACGCGCGCGACCCCGAATTGCGGCATATCGACTTCGACGACATCCCCCTGCGCGAAGATGTGCTCGCCGCGGACGAAGAGGACGTCCTGGACGAGTTCCACTACCTCCGGCGGCACAATACCTACCAGCTCTGGGAGCTCGATGAACGGCACTGGGAGCGGGGCGGCATCCACCCGTATCTCGGGCGCGTGACCCTGCTCGATATCTCGCGCGAGCTCTACCGGCACGACCTCGAGCACCTCTGGCAGATGAAGCGGATGCTCGAGAACTTCACCGGGTCGAAAAAGAAGTGACAGCACCCCTCCGCGCGATCCCTCCCTCGCCCGCGCAGCTCGCCGCGAACCCGGATTCGCCGCACCAGCTCGTCTTTGGCGTTGAAATCGAGGCTTTGACGCTCGCCACGACCGCAGTGGGGCTCGGGATCGAGCTTTTCGGCGAATCTGCGCGCGTGTTGGGGACGCCGGGCGAACTTGGGCGACTCTGCGCGGAGATGGAGGTGCGCGGCAGCCCGCTGAACGTGCTCCTGCGGCAGTATCTCGAGCCGCGACAGACCTGGAAGCTGCGTTCCCGCGAACTGGCGCTCGACCGGCCGCTGGTCATGGGGATCGTCAATCTCACCGAGGATTCATTCTCCGGCGATGGCGTCGGGCGTGACCTTGCGGCGGCGCTGGCCCGGGCGGAGGAGTTGCGCGCGGCCGGCGCGGACATCATCGACGTCGGCGCGGAGACGGCTCGCGCGGACCGCCCAACCGTCGACATGCAGGCCGAGGCGGACATCGTCCGGCCGATCGTCGCCGCCCTCGTGCGCGAACAGCACGTCGTGTCTATTGATACGTATAAGCCGCTGGTCGCGCGTTCGGCGTTGTTCTCTGGGGCGGAGATTGTGAATGACATCAGCGGGCTGACGGTCGGCATTGGCGCGGCCCAGGAGGCGGCACGGGCGGGCGCCGGGTACGTCCTCAACTACAGCTTCAGCGTACCCAAGCGGCGCCCGGAATCGCCGCCGGTCTACCTCGATTTGGTCGCCGAGACGGTGGACTGGATGGCACGGCGCATATGGCAACTCGAAACTGCCGGGCTCAAGCGCGAAAACCTCGCCATCGACCCGGGCATCGCCTTCGGGAAGAGCCACGCGGAGGACCTCGCGCTCATCCGGCGGCTGGGCGAACTGCGGACCTTCGGCCTGCCAGTTCTCCTGGCGCATTCACGCAAGAACTACATCGGCAGCATCGCCGGACAGCCGCCAGGGGACCGGGACCTCGAGACGCATCTCACCTCGGCCTACGGCTACGGGCAGGGGGCACGCATCTTCCGGGTTCACGATGTCGCGGGGGCGCGGCGGGCACTCGATTTCGCCCACGCGTTGACGAGCGAGCCGC
>JBBSKE010000385.1:0-3941 GCA_038256595.1 Tepidiformales bacterium
AGGCCATCAAGGCGAGCGAGGCAAGTATCACCGGCGCCTACCTCTCGGGGCGGCGGGAGATCCCCGTGCCGAAAGAGCGGCGGGCGGGCAACGGCAAGTTCCTCAGTATCCGCGGCGCGCGCGAGAACAACCTCCAGGACGTCGATGTCGATATCCCGCTCGGCAAGTTCATCGCGGTGACTGGCGTCTCCGGCTCCGGGAAATCGTCCCTGATCTCCGAGATTCTCGTGAAGAAGCTCTCGCACGAATTGCACCGCGCGAAGGACCGCCCGGGCGCGCACACGTCGGTCGAAGGCATCGAGGCGCTGGACAAGATCGTCGATATCGACCAGTCGCCGATTGGCCGGACGCCGCGTTCGAACCCGGCGACCTACACCGGCCTGTTCACGATTATCCGCGACATGTTCGCCGCCGTGCCCGAATCGAAGGCGCGCGGCTACAAGGCGGGCCGATTCAGCTTCAATGTGAAGGGCGGTCGCTGCGAGGAGTGCTCCGGCGACGGCTACAAGATCGTCGAGATGCAGTTCCTCCCGGACGTCACCGTTCCCTGCGAGGTCTGCCACGGCAATCGCTACAACCGCGAGGCGCTGGAGATCACCTTCCGCGGCAAGAACATCGCCGAAATCCTGGACATGACGATCTCCGAGGCGTGCGAGTTCTTCGAGCGATTCCCGCGGATCAAGCGCATCCTCGACACGCTCGAAGCGACGGGCCTGGGCTACATGCACCTCGGGCAGCCGGCGACCACGGTCTCAGGCGGCGAGGCGCAGCGCATTAAGCTCGCGAGCGAACTCTCGCGGCGTTCGACCGGCCGCACCATCTACGTGCTCGACGAACCAACGACCGGCTTGAGCTTCCAGGACGTCTCGCACCTGCTGCATGTGCTCCAGCGGCTCGCGGACGCGGGCAACACGGTAGTCGTCATCGAGCACCACCTCGACGTGATCAAGGCGGCAGACCACCTCATCGACATGGGGCCGTACGGCGGCGACCGCGGCGGGCAGCTTATCGCCCAGGGTTCGCCGGAAGAGGTCGCGAGCATCGAGCAGAGCTTCACCGGGCAGTATCTGCGGCCGATTCTCTCGGCGGCGGGCACCTGGAGCGGCGAAATCCACGATGTGCGCATCGTCACCGGTGAGCCCGGCGCGAAAGAGCAGATCATCAAACCGGCGACGCGAAAGAAGCGCGTCGCCTCGAAGGAACCGGTGGCGATCACAGCCGGGGCCTCCGCGACCAGCCGCACGGGCGCCGACGAGAACGAAGAGGCGATCGAGCGGGCGGCGGCGAGCATGTCCGCGCGTATCGGCCGCGAAAGTGCCCCGCAGGAGCCACGGCCGATGACGAAAGCCGCCGAAAAGCGCGCTCGCCAGGCCGCCAACCCGCGCAAAGAGACCAGCAGCGAGCGCAACCTCCGCGAGAAGCGCGAAAGCGACCGCGAGGCGCGCGAAAAGACCGGGAGCTGACCGTGGCGACCCTCGACGAAGCCCGGCAACTCGCACTCGCGCTCCCGGAGACGAGCGAGCGGGTCTCCTATGGCACACCGGCGTTCTTCGCGGGCAAGATTCTCTTCGCGCGGCTGCAGGACAACTTCGAAATCCTCGCCGTGAAGATGCCATTCGACGAACGCGACGTGCGCATGACCAGCCAGCCGGCGCTGTTCTTCGTGACGCCGCACTACCTCAACTGGCCGATGGTGCTCGTGCATCTCGAGCGAATCGAGACGGACGAGTTGGCGGAAATTCTCACTGGTGCGTGGCGAGTTGCAGCGACGAAGCGGATGTTGAAGGCGTTCGAGGCTGACCGCCCCGCGAGTTAACCCTTGGAGGTGGCGAGCGCCCGGGAATTGGCCGATACTCGGACCGAACTCACCCGGCCGGAGGAACGCCATGGAATACGCACACCCCGAACTGCTCGTCGAACCCGATTGGGTGGCCGAACACGCCAGCGACCCGAACGTCGTCGTCATCGATTGCGCCACGCTCGAAGCCTATCGCCGCGCCCACATCCCGGGGGCCGTCCACCTGCCGGTTCATTACTACATTAAGGACGAAGACCCCGAGGGCGACCACGGCACCTTCGTCATGAAGCAACCGGCATTCGAAAAGCTCATGGGCGACCTCGGCGTTTCGAACGACACGCTGGTCATCACCTACGACGACAACAACGCGCTCGTGGCGTCGCGCCTCTGGTGGGTCCTTCGCTTCTACGGTCACACGAATGCGAAAGTGCTCAACGGCGGCTGGCACCGCTGGCTGACGGAGAATCGCCCGGTCACCTTCCACGCGACGAAGCCGGAGAAGGCAACCTTCGAGGCGCGCGCGGTCGAGGACGTCCACGCATCGGCGGACGACCTGCTGGCGGCCCATTCGGACCCCGGCTGCCAGGTGCTCGATGCCCGAACGGACGGTGAATGGGCGGGCACGAACAGCCGCGGCAACAAGCGCAGCGGCCACGTGCCGAACGCGAAGCACCTGGAATGGGTGAAGTTCGTGGAGACGGCCGATACGAGGCGTTTCCTGCCCGCCGGCCAGCTCGAATCCCTGCTCGCGAGCGCGGGCATCGAGCGGAACAAGCCGACCATCACCTACTGCCAGGGCGGCATCCGGGCGGCCCATGCGGCCTTCGTGATGGAGCTTCTCGGCTACGAAAACGTGCGCGTCTATGACGGATCGATGCGCGACTGGGCGAATCGCGAGGACACGCCGCTGGTGGTGTAATTCCCGGGATAACAAACGTGCCGGGCGAATTCGCCCGGCACGTTTGTTGGTTGTGTATTCAGTTGTAGCGGCGGGAATTACTTCCCTGCGGTAACGATTTCTTTGACTTCGGGCTCCGGGATGGAGATGACCGGGGCGCGTTCTGCCTTAAGCAGCGCTTCCACGGTGAACCCAAGGTCGCCAGCTTCGCAGAGCGAGCTGCAGTACGTCATCTTCAGCGTGCTGGGAGACTTCCGCCAGTCGTAGCGAAGCGCACAGCGCACACACACCTTGATGTGGTTCAAATTCATACCGGTTGGGCCGGGGCCAATCCTGGGTTCCATGGGTTCCTCCGCGGACTCAACAGGTTCGGCGCCACCATCTGCCTGTTTGGTCCTGGATCCAACGTAGCGGTTTCCGGCCATTCTTACCAGTTACGATTCGATTACCTGCGCTGCGAAAACCTAACAATCGCTAGCACGCTTACGCCGCGAGGAGAATGGACTCTGCCTGCGCGACTGCGGAGATGGCGCCGACGGGGCGCTGCATGCGGAGCAGCGCTTCGAGCGTGAAGCCAAGCCCAGCCTTTTCGCAGAGCGACCCACAGTAGGTCATCTTCAGGAGGCTGCTGGGCGAGCGGCGCCAGTCGTAGCGGATTCCACAGTGCTCACAATTGCGAATGTTCGAGGATTCCATCTTCGGTTCCCTGGCAGAGGTTTCGCTTCCCGTGGGTCGCTTCCGCCGTAGATAGAGCATCGGGCCTCGGCATTCGGAAACAAGGTAGTGACTACCCTGCTTCTTGCCAGAACGGCTACGCAGCGGAGTACGCATCTTTGGGTGTCCACTACGTAGACCGAGGGTGGAGGCGGACCCGGACGAGCACGCCAAGCCCGCTTCTTCGGGCTGGGTTCGAACGGCGTATGCTCCTGGTCATGGCGATCGTCCTCCGGGAACTCGTGCGAGCTGACGGCCCCGCCGCAGATGCGATCATGCGTTCGTTGCCCGAATGGTTTGGACATGAAGGAGGGCTCGCTGCCTGCGCGGCGGCGGTCCGCGAGGGAGCTGGCTGGGCACTCGAGAATAATGGTGCGCTCACCGCGTTCGCGAACGGCTTCGAAGATACGATTACGACCGCCACCGCCTTCTCGGCGGACCTCCTGAACGACGTCCTCGTCGGCAACCTCAAGGAGATTGGCGTCACGCTCAAGACGGAAAACGTCGGGACCGACTTCAACGTCTTCCTGG
>JBBSKE010000386.1:0-3938 GCA_038256595.1 Tepidiformales bacterium
ACCACCACCGTTCGCTCACTGCAATATGCGGGTTTCTCCGGGGCTACGGTTGCGGCAATCGTCCGCACACTAGAAGGAGCCGCTGCTCGCGACGGCCGCCTCTGCTCGTTTCTGGCGCGACGGACCAGTCGCGCACGGATCCAGGACGAGGTCATCAGTCCCGAGCTTCAACGGTCCTGCCACCCCGGTGCGTCCTTCGTTCGAAGGGAAACAGCCGACACTTGCCAGTACGGGCGGTCGTCCCAGGAGATTTCATGCTCGATTCGCTGCGGCGATTCCAGGTTTTCGCTATCGCCGTCGCGCTCATGGGCACTCTCTCGCTCAGCATCTTCACGAGCTGGACCGGGGCGGGCGCGGCCAGCCCGAACTCGCCGCGCGGCAATCGCCTCACCAGCGCCGAAGACAAGCCGGCGCTTTACGTCGATGGCGCTCAGCCGATGGGTCCGCGCACCTATGCGGTCGTTCGAGGCGGTGGTTTCACTCCTGGTGAGCGCGTCCAGTTGCGCTGGAGTCCGCAGGTGCAGACCACGAAGCGCGTGCTCGTCCTCGCGGATGGCACCTTCCAGACGATCGTGACGACCCCGGCGCTGGCCCGCGAGTACACGATTACCGCGACCGCCGGCCGCCAGCGCGCTTCGGCAACACTCACCGTGGCGCTGCCGGGTTCGACTGCAACGCCCACGCGCACGGCAACCAACACGCCAGTCCCGCCGACGGCGACGAACACGCCAGCTTCTCCGACTGCCACGGCGACGAATACTCCGCCTGGCCCGACTGCCACCAACACGTCCCTGCCGCCCACCGCGACGAACACGACAGTTCCCCCAACCGCGACCAATACTCACACCGGCCCAACTGCTACTCCGACGGCGACGAACACTCCTACCGGCCCAACTACCGGCCCAACGGCAACTCCGACGCGCACGAATACCCCGGTGACTCCGACGGCCACTGCAACGCTCACAAACACTCCCGTCCCGCCGACGGCGACAGCGACGCACACGAACACTCCCGTCCCGCCAACAGCGACACCGACCGCGACGGCAACCCTGACGGTCACGCCGACGCCCGGCCTGCCCGACCGGCTGATGGTCGGCTACTACCCGATCTGGGTGCCGCAGACTGGCTATTCGGCCGCTTCGATCGACTACTCTGCGGTCAACGTGGTCGCTCACTTCGCGGTCCTACCCGCAGCCAACGGCTCAATCGTTTATCCCGACTGGGGCGCCTTCCCGGACGCTTCCGTCGTGAGCAGCGCGCATGCGAACGGCGCGAAGGTCGTGCTCGTGGTCGGCGGCGCTGGCTGGGAGGCGACGACCGGCTTCTCGGCGATGGCTTCGAGCCCCGGCACCCGCGCCACCTTCGTCGCGAACCTCGTCGCGCTGGTCAACGCCCAGGGCTACGACGGCGTCGACCTCGACTGGGAGTTCCCGGTGACCGCGACCGAGCGCACGAACCTCACGCAACTCGTCACCGAGCTGCGCACGGCGCTCGGGCCGGACAAGATCATCTCGTTGGCGACGCCAGGGAGTAACTGGTTCGGCCAGTGGTTCGACCTGGTCGCCATGGCCCCTTATGTCGACTGGTACGGCGTGATGACCTACTCATTCGCCGCCTCCAGCTGGTCCGACGTGGCCGGACACAACTCCGCGCTCTGGAGCACGGACGAGCTAAGCCTCGATTCGGCAATGGACTACTACCTCGGCCGGGGCATCGCGAAGAGCAAGCTGCTCATCGGCCTCCCCTTCTTCGGCGAACGTTTCGATGGCGCCTCGCTGCCGGGCGATTCGCTCGCGAACCGCGATGGCGGCCTGATGGACTACTCGAACATCGCCGGGCTGATCGGTAACGGCTGGACGAAGGTCGTGGACTCGGTCGCCGGCGTGCCCTACCTGACGAAGGTTGGCTCTCCCGGCTTCATCACCTACGAAGACGCCTGGTCGATTGGCCTGAAGTGCGCCTATCTCGATGCCGAGGGCTTCCGTGGCGCGATTATCTGGCATCTCGGCGAGGACCGCGTGAGCGGCAGCCAGCCACTCCTGACCGCGTCCAGGGCCTGCCTGGATTAGCCGAAGTCGAAACATAGCTGGCCAGTTCGAGCTACTTCTTCTTCGCGAGACGAACGTGCGTCGCGTCGGGAGTGCCAACCATCTCGACGACTTCGTAGCCGAGGGTCGCGGCATCGACATCTCCGAAGACGCGCTCGCCCCTGCCCAGGAGCACCGGCGAGATGGCGAGGTGCATCTCATCGACAAGTCCGGCGGTGAGGTACTGCTGCACCGTCATCGCACCGCCGCCGACGCGCACATCCTGGCCGTTTGCCGCGGCAAATGCTCGCTCCAGGGCCTCGTAGATCCCGTCCGTGCAGAAATAGAAGACCGTCCCGCCGTCCATCTCGATAGGCTCGTGGGGGAAGTTCGTGAGCACGAAGACGGAGTGGTGGTATGGCGGATTGTCGCCCCACCAGCCCTTCCAGCCGTCGTCCGGCCACTCCCCGCGGCTATGGGTGAACATGTGCCGGCCCATGATGTGCGCGCCGATATTCTCGTCGCCCGCGGCCAGGAACTGGTCGCCGATGCCCGGGGTGGCGGTCACCGGCTGACCAAACATCTTCTGCCCGTAGGCCGTGTTGAAGAACCACTGGTGGAGCCGCTCGGCGCCAGTTCCCATCGGCGTCTCCAGGGTCTGGTTCGGCCCGGCAGCGAAACCGTCGACGGAAACGGTGAAATTGTGGACGCGCAGTTTCGGCATGTGAGCCTCGCTCAGGTGAATTGCAAAGCACCTTGCCACGGCGGGTGGATTCTCGCCAGTGGTCGCCGTGGCAAGCTGCGCTTCTGCTCGAACTAGCCGCCGATGCGCTCGGCGACGAGGGTGCCCATCTTCGCGGTGTCCACGAGGTTGCCGCCGCCGCTGCCGGCGATGTCCTGGGTGCGATAGCCGTCCGCGATGACGCCAGCGACGGCCGCTTCGATTGAGGCCGCCTCTTCCTCGAGGCCGAGCGAAAGGCGCAGCATCATCGCCGTGCTCAGGATCATCGCGAGGGGGTTCGCCTTCTTCTGGCCGGCGATGTCCGGAGCGCTGCCATGGATCGGCTCGTAGAGGCCGAAGCCGGTGCCGTCCGGGTTGCGCGGACCCATGCTGGCGGAGGGCATCATGCCCATCGACCCGGCGAGCATCGCCGCCTCGTCCGTGAGGATGTCGCCGAACATGTTCTCGGTGACGATGACATCGAACGAAGCCGGGCGGCGGATCAGGAACATCGCGGCCGAGTCCACGAGGATGTGGTCGAGGGCGATGTCCGGGTACTCCTTGCCGAGTTCGGTCGCGATTTCGCGCCACATCTGGCCGGTGCGGAGGACGTTCGCCTTGTCGACGCTCGTGAGCTTCTTGCGGCGCGTCCGGGCGAGTTCGAAGCCGACGCGAAGGATGCGCTCGACCTCGTGCTCGCTGTAGGCGAGGGTATCGACCGCGGCGCGCGTGCCGTCGGCGTTCGTGAAGCGCTCCTTCGGCAGACCGAAATAGAGGCCGCCGGTGAGTTCGCGGATGATGACCATATCGGTGCCCTCGAGCACTTCGGGCTTAATCGTGCTGTCGTTAATCAGCTCCGGGAAGATCTTCACGGGGCGCAGGTTCGCGTAGAGGCCGAGTTCCTTGCGGATGCCGAGAATCGCGTCTTCGGGGCGGACCGGGGCCGCCGGGTCGTCCCATTTCGGGCCACCGACCGCGCCAAAGAGGACCGCGCGCGAGGCCTTCGCCTTCGAGACGACCTCGGGGCGCATCGCGACGCCGTACTTGTCGATCGAAGCGCCGCCGAGGGCCTCTTCCTCGTAGTTGAACTCGTGCTTGAAGCGCGCCTGGATGGCGGTGAGGATCTTCGTGGCCTCTTCGATGACTTCGGGCCCGATGCCGTCGCCGGGCGTGAGCAGGATGTTGTAAGC
>JBBSKE010000387.1:0-3856 GCA_038256595.1 Tepidiformales bacterium
GAGGAGCTCCTGCAGCCGGGCCGGCACCTCGCGCACAATCGCCTTCGGCACCCCGAGATAGTGATTCTCCTGGGGGCGAACCCAGCTCACGCAGTATTCAAGGATGACCCCCAGGCGCGGCCGCTCCGAGTTGTTCGCCCCACCGCCATGGAAGACCGACCCGAGGAAGAGCATCACCGAGCCCGCCGGCATGACCGCGCGCACCTGGTGGTCCTCCGGCCCTGGCCGCCGGTCGGTCCATTTGTGGCTGCCGGGGATGACGTGCGTGGCGCCGTTCTCCATCGTGAAATCGTCCAGCGCCCACATCATGTTCAGCACGAGTTCCGGGTGCGGCCGCGAAAGTGGATAGACGCCGTCGTCGGTGTGGAGCGACTGCTGCTTTTCGCCCGGGCTGATCTCGATGCCAACGGGCGCGCTCAGCTGGTACTGCCCCAGCACGCGGTCGAGCACGCCGAGCATGAGCGGATGCGTCGCCGGGGCGTCGAACTCGCGCGTCTTTGCGAAGAGTGCGTAGATGCGGCGTGTCTTGAAGCCTTCGAAGTTGTTCCGTCCCGTCGGCGTGGCATCGAGGATGTCCGTCAGCGCTCGCCGTTTCGCTTTCGCTTCGTCGGGCGTAAGGACGCCTTCGACGATGACGTAGCCGTCCGCTTCGAGGGCTGCGCACACCTCATCGACCGTTGCCGTATTTGCGAGTTTCGCCACAGACGCACCTCCCGGGGAGTGGAGCGAATCCTACGCCGTGGCGGCACACCTGCCCACCGGGGCGGGGTGCCGGGAATCGCTGCTTTGCGGATTGAGGCTCTTAATGCGTGTCAAATTCCGTCGTCGATGTCCCGAGTTCCAATGCCGCGTAAAGCTCGAGAAGATATTGATCAATCGGGTTGCTAACCTCTAGATATTGAACAGTCATTTCTCTGATTTCCTCAACGGCCAACTGAAACGCAGCGTAGAAAGCCTGGTTCTTCATCAGCTCGCCACGGCTCCCGGCAGGGGTGTACGTAGTCGGGCTCTTGGTTGCAGCTCGCGCGCGCTTGAATGCGAAGGAGGCTGAGTAATGGCTATTGCTCACGTGGCCGCGAAGGCGCTGAACGAGGTTACGAGTTCTGCCTACGTGGACAGCTCGGCCCTCTTGATAGAAGGCATAAATGGCTGGCACCCTTGGAAACGTTGAACCTGCTACTGGCCGCTGAGGCTGAGCGACTAAGCTTGCGAAGAGCGCGGGCGTGCGCTCCATATGGCCCTGGAACGTGATATTCATAACCGCTGACACTGGTAAACCTCAGACATGCTGCTGAATAGGCTTCGCAATTCTACCGCAAAGAGCCATTCGGCCGCCCGGGAGTATACTCACGTGCGGCACTGGAGGTGTTCGCATGGCGCGCTTCGAATCGATGAATGTTCCCCCGGACCACGCGGCAAACGCGATGAGCTACTGGATCTGCATTGGCCGCAACCAGGTGCTCATGCAAGTCCAGGAAACCGGCCTTGTCTTCCCGCAGGGCCGCGCCGCCAGCGAATTCGGCATCTCCCCGGACCACGAACACTTCCTCGGCATGCTCGATGGGGTCCCCGTCTGGGCAGCGGGCATCGACCGGCCGCACGACGATATCGACGGCCTTCGCTACGAATCGCTGTTCACGCTCTACACGCACATGGACGAAGAGGTCTGGGCGCTGGCCGGGAAGGCGCTCCAGGTCGCCGAGTGGCATCGAACCCACCGCTTCTGCGGCCGCTGCGGCGAGGCAACCGAACTCGCACCGGGCGAACGCGCGCGCAAGTGCCCCGCCTGTGGCCTGCTCTCGTTTCCGCGCCTCGCGCCGGCCACGATCACGGTGGTCGAACACGGCGACCGCGTCCTCCTCGCCCGAGGCCGCAACTTCGGCACGCCCATGTACGGCGCGCTCGCGGGCTTCGTCGAACCCGGTGAGACGCTCGAAGAGTGCGTCGCCCGCGAAGTGAAGGAGGAGGTCGGCATCGATATCAAGAACATTCGCTACCATTCGAGCCAACCCTGGCCCTTCCCGCACTCGCTTATGCTCGGCTTCACGGCCGAATACGCGGGCGGCGACATCGTCCTCCAGGAGAGCGAAATCGCCGACGCCCAGTGGTTCACCGCGGATACGATGCCCGCCATCCCCGGCCGCCTCTCGATCGCCCGCCGCCTCATCGACGCCTGGCTCGAAAAGCAGGGCGCCCTCGATCGCTGATCTTCCGAACCCTGACGTGGACGGAGGGGGCGTCGTGACGCGCCACCAGATCTCCTGCCCGCAGGCTCACTGATCCTTGTGACGGTCTACACGCGAAATCGCCGGGCTCCAAGATGGCAAGGAGCCCGGCGCGGCGAGGGGTTCGCGTCCGTCGTGTCGATTACTTCGTAGGTTCCGGCACCTGCGCGAGCAGCGAGGAGAGGTCGTCCGCATGCTCTTCCTCGTTCGCGAGGATGTCTTCCATCAGGCGGCGCGTGGTCGGGTCGCCTTCGCCCAGCCAGCGGATGATCTCGGTATAGGACTCAATCGCGATGCGCTCGGCGATGAGGTCTTCCTTGATCTGGGCGCGAAGCGTATCCGCCTCGACGTATTCGCTGTGGCTACGGCTGCGCAGACCCTCGGGGTTGAGGTTCGGGCTGCCACCGAGCTGGACAATGCGCTCGCAGATGCGGTCCGCGTGGGACTGCTCCTCCGCCGCATGCTCGAGGAACTCGGCGGCGACGGCCTTCGCATTGAGGCCCTGGGCGGTGTAGTAGTGGTTCTTGTAGCGAAGCACGCAGACGATTTCCGTTGCGAGCGCTTCGTTCAGCACCGCAACGACTGCACCAACGTCCGTCGTGTTCGCGTCAGTTACGGCGCCATCGTCCATCTTCTGGCGGGCGCGCTGTCGAATAGCATCGAGGTCAAGAGTGAATTCGTCTGGCATAGGTCACCTGTTTCTTTGGTAATCAAATCAGTCCCGGTAAGCTGGACAAGCGCCTAGGCGGCGGCCAGGCCGACTTCCGAGCGCGTGATGTAGTCCGTCTCGGCGAGCCAGTTGCGGAACTGCTTCTCGGCGCCACAGGCCACACAGACCGCGTCGCTGTATTCGCCGTTCGGTTCGGAGATGCGCCAGCGGTGGGCGTGCTGCATATCGTTCGAGGTCATCGTCATATTGGTCCTGGTTTCCATAGTCCGGCTCCCGGTGGGTTTGTTGCATGTACCGTACGACCGGCGTCGTCGCAGTGGCAGCGTGATCTGGCACTGGCGCATCGCAGAATCATCAAGACCACGATCGCGACTGGAGCTGTCTCCGTTCGTGCCACGGGCAGCGAAAGAGCCAGCCTGGTTGCCCGGGCTGGCTCTATTCAGTTGGCGGCGTTGCTTCGCAAACGAAGCGGTGAGTTAGGAGCGAACCTTGTCCTTGACGTCGTCCAGCTTCTCTTTGACGTCGCCCTGGAGTCCCTGGGTCTTGCCCTTGAGCTGCTGGGCCTGCCCGTTCGCTTCCATCTCTTCGTTGTTGGTCACTTCGCCAACCTTTTCCTTGACACCGCCAACCGCTTCGTTGGTCTTGCCCTTGACGTGATCCTTGTTGATGTCAGCCATTGTGATACTCCTTCGGGAAGTGTTCAGTGGTTCCCGGTGCAGCAATCGTCCGTGATCCGGCGTCCCGGCAGCGCCACTGGAAACGCCGAATTGGTTGCATATCGATAACACTGGTTCGCAGCAGCACAACAGCCGCCCGCCGTGCAAACGCAGAAAGACCCGGTCCCAAATACTCCGTGCCCCCATGGAGTATCCAGGACCGGGCCTGCTGAATCGCGGACCGCTGCGGCCAGGTTAGGCTAGCCGGCGGCTACCGCCCGAAATCGCGCGCCAGATGGCGAGCA
>JBBSKE010000388.1:0-3845 GCA_038256595.1 Tepidiformales bacterium
GCACCGCTGCATCCCAGCGCACGTTCGGGAGCGATATACCGGCCTGGCCTGGCCCAGCCCATGAGTTGACGCGGGACGGCGGTATCATTCCGGTCTAAGTCGTCCAAGAAAGGACCCCAAAATGCCTGCCAGGCCGCTTGCTGTCCGGTTGCTGGAACAGCGCAAGATTCCCCATGAGGTGTTCGAGTTCGACGCGGCGATTCGCTCGGCGGAGCAGGTGGCGGCGGCCACAGGGGTGTCGCCGGAGCTCGTGTACAAGACGCTGGTGGTCGAACTGGACCCGCCGAAGGGGAAGCCGTACCTCGTCATGGTGCCGTCGGACTCGGAAATCGATCTCAAGGTGCTGGCGCGCGAATTGGACGTGAAGAAGCTGCGGATGGCGGCGCACCGGGACGCCGAGCGGCATACCGGGCTGCAGGTTGGCGGCATCAGTGCGCTGGCGCTGGTCGATAGGCAGTTTCCGACGCTGATCGATGCGCGCTCGGGCGAACACCTGCAGATTCTCGTGAGCGGCGGGCAGCGTGGCGTGGATGTGCGCATCGCGGTCGCGGACCTTGTGGCGATGACCCGGGCGCGGCCGATTCGCACCTCGTGAGCGGTTGGCGGTACCGTCGCGGGCTGTAAGCTTCGCGCCGTGAAGGTTCCAAGATTCGGGCTGAACCGGTTCAATAGCCGCTCTGTTGCGGACTTCGCGGCCGATGTCGCGCGGGCGGAGGCGCTGGGCTGGGATTCGGCGTTCCAGCCGGATTCGCAGCTGCGACGACGGGACACCTACGTGCTGCTGGCAGCGGCTGCGGCGGCGACCGAGCGAATCACCCTCAGCCCGTTCATCGCGAACCCGGTCAACCGGCACCCATCGGTCACGGCGTCTTCGATCGCGACGATCGACGAACTGGCGCCGGGGAGGACGCTGGTCACGCTCGGTGTGGGCGACACCGCGGTCCGGCTGGCGGGGCTGAAGCCGGCGAAAGTTTCGGAACTCGAAGCGGCGACGCGGCTGGTCAAGGGGCTGCTGGCGGGCGAGGAGATCGAAGTTGGGGCGCTTCGCCCGGCGCGGTTACCATTCCATCGCCCGGTACCGGTCTGGCTGGCGGCGGGCGGCCCACGCACGCTGGAGATGGCCGGCGCGGTCGCGGACGGCGTCTTCATCCGGGTTGGGACATCGCCTGCGAACATCGCCAATGCGGTCGACCTGGTGCGTTCGGGAGCGGCAAAGGCGGGGCGCGACCCGGCGTCGGTCGGGTTTGGCGCAGTCTTCCACACAGTCCTGGTGGACGACCCGGAGCAGGCGCTGACGATGGCAAAGTCGATGGCCGCGGGCTACTACGAGTACACGCCAAGCCTCTTCGAGCACGCCGGCGTCGCCTGGGAGGGCACGTCGCCGGATGACCTGAAGCGGCAGGGCTTGGTCTGGCCGGACTTCCACCACGACCCCGACCTGCTGAAGAGCGGCAACGCCGTCGGCTTCCTGCCGCGCGAGGCAGCGGATCGATTCGCACTCTGGGGCTCGTCCGAACAGGTGAGGGGGCAACTGCTGGCAGCGCTGCGAGCCTCGCCGGTCGAGTTCGATTACGTGGTCCTGCAGCCCATCCCGGACCCGCGCTTCCCGGACGCGGGCGATGCCGGGTACACGGCACGGATGGCGCGCGAGGTACTCCCGGTTGTTCGCGCGGCCCTGCAAAGCGCCTGATCCTTGCTATTTCACGCTTGATTCGCATGTGATGACTTCGCAACTCTGCTGCGGGAACGGCTTATGTTGGTGCGACGCGTCGTAGGGCACGATGTCGGCATAGCGCAGCACTGCTGCGAACCCGGCACAGGAGTACCCCCAACTATGGATCAGCAATGGGTAGAAGATAACTGGATTTGGATTGCTGCGGCAGCAGCAGCGGCAGTCGTCGTGCTCATCCTGCTCGTCGCAATGATGACGCGCAGTTCGAAGAACAAAAACCAGGATAAGCTCAAGCAGGAATTCCGCGGCGAGTATGACCTCGCTGCGCAGGACCATTCGCGAGCTGAAACAGCGCGCGAACTCGAAGAGCGCAAAGTGCGGGTAGACGGCTACCAGGTACACGACCTCACGGCCGAGCAGTCGCGGGCCTTCGCAGCGCGCTGGCGGACGGTGAAGGCCGAGTTTGTCACCAGCCCTTCGGATTCGGTGATTCGTGCCGACGAGTTGCTCGCCTCGATCATGCTCGCTCGCGGCTATGACGTGAATGTCGACAGCAATGACCGCGCGGTGGACCTCTCGGTCGGCCACCCGGACGAGGCAGCGACTTATCGCGAAATCACGGAGATCGCCCGCCGCAACTCGCGCGGCGAAGCGTCCACTGAGGACCTTCGCTACGCCATGGTTGGCTACGAACGCGTGGTCGAATCGATGATTAGCACGCAGACAGCCGCCTGATCCACTGACGTAGACTTCGCAATGAAGTACCAGGCGCCCGCCCACATCGGAGTTGTGGACGGGCGTTTGCGCGTGTTCGAGCGCAAGAATTAGCGGGTGCGAACCGGAGAGCGGACGTACATGGCGGGCTCACGGATGAATACGCGGGCCGCGATGGCCGCGCCAACGAGCAGCGTGCCGATGATGATGTAGACCGCATCGTTACCGAACGTGCCGCTGACGAAACCGCCGGAGAGTGGCCCAATCAGCAGAGCCATCGACTGCATGCTCGCGGCCAGCCCGAAAACGCTGCCGTGCTTGCCGTCCGGTGCGTGGGCGGCGAGCAACGCGTTCGTCCCCGGGACCATGGCGCCCTGGAAGAGCCCCACCGCCCCGAAGGCGATGAGGAACGCGGTGTAGGAGCCGACGAAGGCGAGTGGGATGTAGAGCGCGCCGGCGAGCAGGGCTGCACCCGCGACCGCGTTCCGGTAGCCGATGCGCTGGGCGAGCGGCGAGACGCAGAGCGCCGCTATCGTGCTCGTGCCGCCGATCACGCCAAAGAGGACACCCGTGGCGAGTTCCTCTTTCATGTTCGCGTTGATAAACCAGAAGTGGAGCGGCACACGGTCGCCGATGCCGAGGTGGTCGGCGAAGCCATCGATGCTGATCGGTTGGATGGGGCGGACGAACGTATTGCTGAGATTCAGGCAGAAGAGCAGCCCGAGCATGAGCAGCACCTGCCGCTCCGAGGTGACCGCCTTGAGGTTCTGGAGGATGCTCCCGGACGGTTCGCGGCGCTTGCCACCGAGCGGCGCGGCCGTCGATTTGCCTTCGCGCACGAACACGTAGGCGAGCCCGGCGGCGATGAGATAGAGGGCCGCGCAGAAGAAGAACGAGTTGCGAATGCCGAGACTCGAGGCGACGACGCCGCCCATGAACGGCCCCAGCATGCTCGAGGAAAAGGCGGCGGTCTGGAGGAGGCCGAGCGACTGGCCGGTCTTTTCGCGCGGGGTAGACGAAGCGACGAGGGCGGCGGCGGCGCCCATCGTGCCGGCGAAGGCGCCCATCAGGAAGCGCAGGAGGACCAGTTGCCAGACAGCCTGGACGAGGCCCATGAAAGCGATGATGATCCCCGCGCCGATGAGCGCCCGGAGGAACATCGGCTTACGGCCGAACTTGTCGGCCATCGAGCCCCAGATCGGCGCGGTGAGCGTGAGCGAGAGGCCGGTCGCGCTGGCCGTGATGCCCGTGTAGTAGGCGACCTGCGACTTGTCTTCGACGCCAAGGCTCTGGATGTAGAAAGGCACGAAGGGGAAGACGAAGCTCGCGCCCATGAGCCCGACGAAGACACCGATCCAGACGAAGAGAAGGTTCCGCTTCCAGCCGGTGTAATCCTGCTCTCCGCTGCCCGGGGCTGAGGCGACGGACGTGGCGCTTCCGCTCACTCGGCGAGTCCACA
>JBBSKE010000389.1:0-3841 GCA_038256595.1 Tepidiformales bacterium
GCCTACCAGTGGAAGGGCGAGTTCATCTGGGGCGCCACGGCGCGGATGCTCACGAACTTCCTGGATCTGCTCCAGTCACTGGAGGAGTAGCCCGACGACGCCGTGACTACCAAACGAGACCGGCCGCGCGCGTCGGGATCTCGATCGAGAGGTCGAGCGTCTTGCGGGCGGCGGCGAGCTGGTCCTTCACGGGAGCGAGCATCGGCGCGATCGCGGCCGCATCGCTCTCCGTGATGAACGAGAAGCCCTGGAGGCGGGCCATATCCATCACCCAGGCGGCGTCGACCGTCTTGCTCGCCGCTTCAGTCGGGTAGGCGGTGGTCGCGTTCGCCCCGAAGCGCGGCGGAATCTCGTCCGGGAAGGCAGGCGGGCGAGCCTTCGACCAGCCGGCCGACTCTTCATAGGCGTGGGCGACGCGGAAGACGGTCGCTTCCTCCCACGGGCGTCCGACCAACTGCATGCCCATCGGAGTGTTGTCCTTTGCGAAACCGATTGGCGCGGACATCGCGGGGAACCCGGTAAGACTGATTGGGCGGGTGACGGCGGTCATCTCGGCGCCCCACGGGAGTGTGCGCTTGCCGGCCGGGAGCGCGCGCGAATCGGCCGAGGCGAGCGTGCGGTTCGAAGGCGTAAGGATGACGTCGCAGACCTTCATCGCCTCCATGAACTCGCGCGTCACCACCTGGCGAATCTGCTGGGAGACGATGCGCTCCTCGGAGGTCGTCATCCCGGCGGCGGCGATCTTGTGGTAGAAGGCGGGCGTGTATTCGGCCGAGGCCTTTGCGAACCAGTCCTTGTGGTAGACGAACGACTCGGTGTAGGCGATTGTCCAGGAGGCGGCGGAGGCGAACTCGGAGGCGGGCAGGCTGACTGGCACGATTTCGGCGCCGAGGCCGGCGAGGTGCGAAATCGCGGCATTCACGGCCGATAGGATCTCCGGGTCGAGGTCTTCGAGATAAAACGTCGTCGGGACGCCGATGCGCATGCCCTTGATGCCGGCGTCGATGCCAGCCGTGAAATCCGGGACGGTGCGCTGGGCCGAGGAGAGGTCGCGCAGGTCCGGGCCGGCCATGGCGCCGAGCATGAGCGCGATGTCCTTCGTCGTCCGGCCCATCGGCCCGATGCTGTCCTGGCTCCAGCTCAGCGGGATGCAACCGTAGCGGGAGACGCGGCCATATGTCGCGCGCATGCCGGCAAGGCCACAGAAGCAGGCCGGGTTTCGAACTGAGCCGCCCGTGTCCGTGCCCGTCGCGATGGTCACGAGTCCGGCGCCGAGCGACGTCCCCGAACCGGAGCTGGAGCCGCCCGGGTAGGCCGAGAGGTTCCAGGGATTTCGCGCGAATCCATAGACGCCCATGCTCCCGGACGCATATTCGACGAGGTTAAGCTTGCCCAGGCAGATCGTACCAGCGGCGCGGAGCCTCGCCTCCACGGTCGCGTCTTCGGTCGCCATTTTCGGGGGCCGGGTCTTCGATGCTCCCGAGGTCGGCATGCCGCGCACGTCGATGATGTCCTTATGGGCGACGGTGATGCCGTGGAGTGGGCCGCGATAGCCGCCGGCTGCGATCTCCGCCTCCGCGGCCTTCGCCTGGCCGAGCGCTTCTTCGGAACCGACGTAGATGTAGGCGCGGAGCACATCGTCGAGTTCGGAGATGCGCCCGAGTTGTGCCTCGACGAGCTCCACGGGGGAGACTTCGCGCGATTCGATGAGTGGCGCGAGTTCGCTCACAGACATGAAGCTCAGGTCGTCGTTGGTCATCGCGGTACCCTCCAGCGGCATTCGTGTTCCGAGTGTTCGCGCGAATAGCGGCCGCGGTCAATGCCTGCGAGGGGCCCCCGGGCAAGCTGTGGAATACCGGAAACGCGATTGACTTGAAATGCTCGGAGTGTCATCGGAGAGGCGCAAGAGCATTATGGTGCTGCTATACTTTCCCTCTAATCTTGACGATGCAGGTGCGCAGCAGCGCGCCATAAGGAGCTGACCATGCCGGCACGAGCCATCTGGCGGGGAACCATTAGCTTCGGGATGGTCAGCATCCCGGTGAAACTGTTCACGGCCACCGAGAGCCGCGACATCTCCTTCAAGCAGCTGCACGCGGAGGACCACAGCCCGATTCGCCAGGTTCGTCGCTGCGCGGCGGACGGCCAGGAACTCTCTTCGGACGAAATCGTCAAGGGCTACGAGTACGGCAAGGACAAGTTCATCGTCATCACCGACGAGGACATGGAATCGCTGCCCGTCCCGAGCAAGCAGACGATCGAGCTGACGGCGTTCGTTCGCGGCGAAGAGATCGACCCGCTCTTCTTCGAAAAGGGCTACTACATCGAGCCCGAGGAGATTGGCAAGAAGCCATTCGCGCTGCTCACCCGTGCCTTGACCGAACGAAAGCTACTGGCCGTCGGCAAAATTGCACTGCGCACGAAGGAGCGGCTCTGCGCGATTCGGCCCAAGGACGGCGGCATGGTCCTGGAGACGCTCTACTTCGCCGACGAAGTGCGCGAGCCGGACAACCCGGCGGCCTCGGTCCAGGTTTCGGACGCGGAGATGAAGATCGCAAACGCGCTCATCGACATCCTCGAGGAGCCGTTCGACCCTGCGAAATACCAGGACAGCTATCGCGAAGCGCTCATGAACGTGATCACCGCGAAGCTGGAGGGCCACGAAGTCGTCCATGCCCCAGCCGTTGCGGCTGCGCCCCCAGCGGTCGACCTCATGGCGGCCCTGCGCGCGAGCGTCGAGGCAGCGCAGCAGCGCAAGGGCGGCGAACCGGCAAAGGCCGAGGCTCCTGCGGCCTCGGTTGCGGAGGACGATGAGGACGAGGAAAGCGAATCCGAGGAGCCGAAGAAGCCTGCCCGCCGCAAGAAGGCCGTGCCCGCCTGATTCGCGATTATTGAATCGAAAGGGACCGTAGCCTGTGCCCGCACGCCGCCCGCTCAAGGAATACGAGGCGAAGCGCGACTTCGCTTCGACCGCCGAACCTGCGCCTGGCGGCGAATTTTCGAGCGACGGACCGCTGCGCTTCATGGTCCACAAGCACACGGCCACGAACCTGCACTATGATCTGCGCCTCGAACTCGATGGCGTGTTGCTCTCCTGGGCTATCCCGAAGGGCCCATCGGCGGATACGGCCCAGCGGCGCCTCGCGATGCACGTCGAGGACCACCCGCTGGAGTACGCCGGGTTCGAAGGCGTCATCCCGAAAGGCGAGTATGGCGGCGGCCCGAGCCTGATCTGGGACGCCGGCACGTTTTCGCCGGACGAAGGCGGCAAGACCTTCTTCGATGACCGCGCCGGGGCCGAGGCCGAGCTGCGCCAGGAACTCGCGAACGGCAAGATCTCGGTACTGCTGCGTGGGAAGAAGCTCAAGGGCTCCTACGCGCTCATCCACACGAAAAAGGCGACCAAAGAGTGGCTCATCCTCAAGCACCGCGACGATGCGGCGAACCCGGCGCGCGACATCCTCGATGACGGCTTCTCGGTCGCTTCGAAGCACGATACCGAGAGCCTGCGCGCGCACCCCGAGGACTCCGGAACGAAGTACGGCGGCCTCGGCAGCCCCGCGAGCCTCGACCGCGCGGTCCCCGGGAAGCTCGCGTTTGTCGAGCCGATGCTCGCGATGCGCGCGGCCGTGCCAACGCTCGATGGCTGGTCCTACGAGCCGAAGCTCGACGGTATCCGGGCGCTGGTCGCGCTGGACCACGGCAAGGTCACGATTCGCTCTCGCGGCAACCGCGATATCACCTTCGCCTACCCGGCGCTCGCGGAGGCGCTGAAACGGCAGCCAGTCGCGTCGGCGCTGCTCGATGGCGAAATCGTCGCCGTGAACGAGCAGGGGCGGCC
>JBBSKE010000390.1:0-3828 GCA_038256595.1 Tepidiformales bacterium
CACATGTCACACGTCCTCGAACGGTTCGCGACCCGGCAATCGGGCTCGTTCATCTGGGGATACGGTCACGTGGTCATCTTCGGGTCGGTCGCGGCGGTCGGCGCTGGCCTTGCTGTCGCGGTCGATTTCACCACCGACCACGCCGCCATCACACAGGCGCAGACCGGGCTGATGTTGACGGTCCCGGTGGCGGTCTACCTGCTGGGCCTCTGGCTGCTGGTGGCGCCGGTGGTGCGGCGTATGTCCTGGCCGAACTTCTCGCTGCCCATTGCGGCGGTGGCCGTGCTCGCGACCACACCGTTCGAACTCGCGCCGCCGCTCACTGGCATTGTGCTCGCTGCGACGGTCGCCATCCACGTCTTTCGCAACCCGACCGCGAATGACCACCTGCACCCGGCCGCATAGCGGGCCCTGCGTCGTCATCTTCCCTCGATTCCTCGTGCATCGCCGTTCGCCGCTCGCTGCCTCGCGATCAGGAGGTGCGGGATTCCTGCTCGGCCATCCAATCGCGGGCGGCGCGGCGAGCGGCGGTGGTCGTCGGGGCGAGGTGGCCACGCGTGCGCAGGTCCATGGCGTGCTCTATCTCGGTCGAATTGCGGCCACGGCCACCAAAGAACTCGCGCATCCCTTCGAGGTCTCCCGCGAAGGCCGGGATCCAGCCGTCGGTCTGGTCGAAGGCGGGCGAAGTTTCGAGCGTGCCAACCTGGTTGAGGCGGTCGAAATACTGCAGCGCGCCCGGGGTGTCGGCCTCCCAGACGAAGATGCGCTTGTCGGACATGAGGTTGTAGACGTGGAGAATCTTGAGCGAAGAAGGCGCCTTGCCCTGCCAGACGGTCGCCCAGAGTTCCGGGTCGCGGTTGCGGTCAGAGGTGAAGATGGAAACGTAGAGCATGTCGGCGGGTCCGGCTGGCAGTAGCCAGTGGAAGCGATTCTAGCGGACTGCGGGCGGGGGCGGCTGGGGCCTACGCTCATTCATCTCTTCGCGAGTGAGCTTGCGGCCGACGATCATCTTTCCCTGGAGCGCGGCGACCGTTTCGTCGTAGCGGCGCATCCGCTCCTCGTGCCCTTCCGATCTGAGGTCGATCTTTTTCTTCACGTTCGAACTCCTGTTCCCAAACATTGTACAACGCGGCTATTGCTCCCTGCCTACTCTGCGGCGTGCGGATACCGATCCCATGGGCGTGCCGGTTCCCGCTACAATCCGGGACGTCGCAATTTCGCGCCCGGAGAGTATCAATGAACGAACGACAACTCGGACAACTCTGGCCGGTCAGTGCACTCACGCTGGGTGGCGGCGGGATCGGGCAGGTCTGGGGCGCGACGGACCGCGCAGACTCGGTCGCGACATTGCGCGAGGCAGTCGAGGCGGGCATCACGCTCATCGACCTTGCGCCGGGCTATGGAAATGGCGAGGCGGAGACGGTGCTCGGCGAGGCCTTTGCTGGCGAACTCCCGGCTGGCGTGCGGGTGACCACCAAGTGCCGCTTGGGCAATCCGCCAGCGGGCGAGGTCTACGACCGGCTGCGCGCCTGCCTCGATCTGAGCCTCGAACGGATGAAGCTGCCGCGCGTGGACCTCTTCTTCCTCCACAACACGATCGAAGCGGACGTCCCCGAGGACGCGACCACGCGCACGGGCCGTTCGCTCTTCCGCGAGGCCGTGATTCCCGCGTTCGAACGGCTGCGCGACGAGGGACTCATCGGCGCGTGGGGCATCACCGGCATCGGCGTGCCGTCGGCGATTATCGAGACGCTGCAGGATCCGCCCGCGCCGGCTGCGGTGCAGATCATCACGAACCTGCTCGATTCGCCGGGCGGGATAAAGCGGTACGAGGAGGCGGCCCGGCCCCGGGAGATCCTCGCGGCGGCGGTGGCAGCGAAGGCGGGCGTGATGGGTATTCGCGCGGTGCAAGCGGGAGCTCTCACTTCCGCGCTCGACCGCGATTTGCCGGCCGACCACCCGGAGATGCTCGATTTCGCCCGGGCGGCGCCGTTCCGAGCGATTGCCGCAGAGGCTGGCGTCTCGCCGGCGTTCCTCGCGCACCAGTACGCGCTCTCGATGGCCGGCGTGGACACCGTCGTGCTCGGCGTGAAGAACCGGGAGGAACTGCGCGAATGTCTCGCGGCCGAGGCTGCTGGGCCGATCGCGCCGGAGCTGGCTGCGCGGATCGATGCGGCCGTGGGGCGCGTGGGGTAGGCGTTGCCTGTCTCGAATCCGGGCCTATGCTCGGGCGATGCGAATTCTTGGAGTCAGCGGGAGCCTGCAGGCGAGTTCGGGCAACCTCACGCTCCTGCAGACGGCGGCTCGGATCGCCCCGGCGGGCATCGAGGTCGTCCTCTTCGACGGGCTCCGCGACCTGCCCCCGTTCAATCCCGATTTCGAAGGCGAAAACAGCCCGGCGGCGGTACGTGAGTGGCGGCGCGCCATCTCGGGTTGCGACGCGATGCTCATCGCCACGCCGGAGTACGGCCACAGCCTCCCGGGCGCGCTGAAGAACGGCATCGACTGGGTCATCGGGTCGGCGGAACTGTATGAGCGGGTGGTTGCGATCACCTCTGCGGTCGGCGGGGCCGGGCGAGGAACAATGGGCCTCGGGGCACTTCGCCAGACGCTTGAGGCGGTCAGTGCCGTCATCGTGGGCGGCGAACCGATCGTCCGCGGCACCAACTTCGAGGCCGACATTGCCGATCTCCTGCAGCAGATCGCCGACGCGGTCTCGCGCTCGAAATCCTGATTCGCCCGACCGTTCGCCGCAGTTCGTTTAGACTGTTGCGATGGCTGATGTTCTTCGCTTCCTCCGCCCCGATTTCGCCGACCTCGAAGCCTATACCCCGGTGAAGCCGCTCGATGTGCTCGCCGAGGAGATCGGCGTCTCCGTCGACCGGCTGGTGAAGCTGGATGCGAACGAGAACCTCTACGGCCCGGCCCTCGAAATCCGGGATGCGATCGCGAATGCGGACCTCCATATCTACCCGGACCCCGGCCAGGTGGCGCTGCGGGAGGCGATCGCGGACTACCTCGGCGTGCACCCGGACCAGGTGGTGGCCGGTTCGGGCGCGGACGACCTGATCGACATCCTCATCCGGCTGACCATGCCCGAGGCGGTCGCGACGGCCACGCCGACGTTCGGCATGTACAGCTTCCTCGCGAAAATCAGCGGCGTCGGGTTCATCGAGATCCCGCGGGCGGAGGATTTCAGCCTCGACCTCTGCGAAATCGCGCGGGCGGTGAAGGACGAGGGCGCGCGGGTGATTTTCCTGACTTCGCCGAACAATCCGACCGGCAACGTGATCCCCGGCGACGATTTGCGCACCCTTTGCGCGCTCGACGCCCTGATTGTGGTCGATGAGGCGTACGCGGAGTTTTCGGGCTCGACACTCGTGCCGTATCTCGCGGAATACGACAATCTCGTCATCCTGCGCACGTTTTCGAAGTGGGCCGGGCTGGCCGGTCTGCGCTGCGGCTACTCCGTGAGCCACCCGGACCTCGCGCTGCGGATGATGGCGATCAAGCAGCCCTACTACGTGAACATCGCCGCCGATGTGGCCGCGCGGGCGGCGCTCGAGCACCGTGCCGAGATCTTCGAGACCGTGAATGCGCTGGTCGCCGAACGCGGTCGGATGGTGCGGCTCATCGGGGAGCTTGGCTGGCTCGAACCGGCGCCTTCGGAGGCGAATTTCGTGCTCTTCGCCGTGCGCGGCGGGCGAGTCGCGCAAGATGTGGCCCTCGCGCTGCGCAAACTCGGCATCCTCGTGCGCTACTACGATCGGCCGGACCTGCGCGGCTACATCCGCATCAGCGCCGGGCGCCCGGAGGACACGGACCGCC
>JBBSKE010000391.1:0-3798 GCA_038256595.1 Tepidiformales bacterium
CCTCGAAGAGGGCCTCCGCGCCGCCGAACGCGTCGGCGACGACTGGATCCAGAAGAATCTCGGTAGCGGCAAAGTCAATCCCGACGGCTTCACCCACGGCACCTCCGAACAACGCCAGAAGTGGTTCAACATCGGCTTCAAAACCGGCGACCCGTCGGAATGCGACACATTTGGAGTGAAAAACCCGTAGGCTAGTTACTAGTTGCGAGTTTCTAAAACGAAAGCGAAGTCATCCTAGCAACTAGCAACTAGCAACTAGCAACAAGCAACTAGCACCTAATACGCCCACACAATCTCGTACTTAATAAGCGTTAAATCGGACTTCGTTGGCTTCACCATGCGACGCTCGAATCGGCTTGTATCGACGCCTGAGAGGTCGGCGAGGTCCGATTCGAGGCGCGCGATCTCGGCTTCGATCGCTTCTACGCGCTTGTCCGCGGTCGATTCCATGCGCGATTTGCTGAGCACGCCCCCAACTCCGGTCACCGTCCGCTTCTTGCCCGAAAAGATGCCCAGGTTCGAAAGAATCGAGGTGCCGACCGAGGCCCACTTCTCCGCCTTGCGGCCGCTGAGGTCCCGCTGCTTAATCGCCAGTTCCGAGCGCTTCTTGCGAATCCTCTCGGTCAGCGTCCGGCGCTTCGTCGCATTGCCCGGGGTCTCGCCCGCGCGCGCAGCGAACTGATACTCGTCCTCGCCGACGTTGCTGAGCTTGCGGCCGACCGGGTCGTAGATAAGCTCGGCCTCGAAATGGTCATCGAGCCGGTCGCGAAGCACGCGTTCGATCGCTCGCGCCCCGTCCTTGTCGAGGAACGCCGGGAGTTCGGCGTAGACCAGTTCGGAGCTCGGCCGCGCCTCGAAATCGCGCTCATCGACCACGATCGGCTTCGATTCGAGGAGTTCTGCAGCGGCCATCCTCGCCGTCAGCGGAAACGCGAGCTGGTGGATGGTCTCCTCCGTGGCGGCCGCACCGATCTTGTAGCGAACGGCCGCCTTCACGAACACGAACGGCGTGGCAGTCTCGCCGCCATATCGCCGATAGTAGTACGCCTTAAGCGGCTCCGGCAGGGCTGGAGGGCGCGTGGCAGCCGTGCTCGCGTCTTCCGCGGCGTCCGCTGCCGAAGAGGAGGCGGGAGATGCGCCAGCAGCCGCCTGGGCCCCCGCACGCTTGTTGACCGCTGGCTCGTACACTCCGGCCCTGCCCGGAAGCGAGCGGATCTCTTCGCGCGTGATTGGGCCACGAAGATACGACATAACAAAGCGCGAATGGACAAGCTCCGGCCGCTTCCGGTGAATGTCGTGGATCAAGAAAACACGCTTCTGGACGCCTGCGATGAGGTCGCCGAAGCTCTCGCCCATGTTCGCATCCTCCAGCGCAGCTTCGACCCCCTGGCGCACGCGTTCCTGGTCGCGCTCGGTCTGGAGCCGGCCGATCGCCCAGAACCCCATGTTCGAGAGCCCCTTGTAGTCGAGGTCCACCGGGTTCTGGGTCGCGAGCAGCACGCCGACACCGTACGCACGCGCCTGCTTCAGCAGCGTGAGCAGCGGCTTCTTCGTCGGCGGGTTCGCGGTCGGCGGGAAGTAGCCGAAAATCTCATCCATATAGAAGAGCAGCCGCAACTCACTGGTGCCCGGCTGCTTCCGCATCCATGTCTTCAGCTTGTTCAGGATGAGCGCCGTGATGAAGATGCGCTCCTCGTCGTCGAGGTGGGCGGTGTAGACGATCGAGAGGTTCGGCACGCCGTCTTCGCTGCGCACCCACTTCTCGATGTCGATGGGGATGCCCTGCCGCCAGACCTCGAACGGCGGCGAGGCGACGAGGTTGTTCAGCGCGAACATCAGCGCTGTGCGGTCCTTCTGCGGGTAGAACACGTCGATCGGGAGTGCGCCGACCTTCGCAATCGGTGGCTCGGCGACCTGCCCGATGAGCCCCTCGAGGTCCAACTGCTCGCCATTTCGCCACGACCGTTCGACCAGGCTGAACAGCAGGATGTACTCGCGGCTGCTGATCGGGTCGGCGTTAATCTTCACGAATCCAAGCAGGGCCGTCACGATTGCGTCGATCTCGTCGCGGTAGGCCTCCTCGTTCTCCTCGAAGTCACCGCCAGGCGCGTCGAGCGAGTCGATAAGGTTCAGGGGGATGCCAGCAGTGGCGCCCGGCGTATACACGCGGGTGCGATGCCCCGCCGCGTAGGCGGCCACATCGGAGGCGCCCAGGCCCCAGTCGGCGAGACCTTTCTGCCAGGTCGTAGCCGTCTCGCTGGCGACTTCGGTCGTCGTCTTGCCCTCTCGGCCGGCCTCGTCGCGGTCGATCCATGGCTCGAACTGCTCGGGCGCGAGCCGGTCGAAGGTGAGCGCGAGGTTGCCCATGTCGCCTTTCGGGTCGATGACGATGACCGGGATGCGGGCCTTGAGCGCCTCCTCGATCATGCCGACCGAGAGACCCGTCTTCCCGGAGCCCGTCATGCCGATGATGATGCCGTGCGTCGTGAGGTCCCCGGGGTCGAGCAGGAATGGCTCGCCGAGCGTCTTGTCCGCACGCGAAAAAACCTTGCCGATATACATCCCGTTCGCCATCCGACCCTCCAGCCCGCGGACCTGTCATGACATCGCCGCGAGGTGCCCCAGTGTTTCACAACCGGGCGGGCAAGGGAATCCGTCTGCTGCTGCCATCCGGTGGTCGGAAGACCGGTGTCACGCTGACCGCCTGACGGGAAATGCAAAAACCTGCAGGGCCAGCCACGAGCGCTTCCGGGGAAAGGTTGACCGCAAGGTGTCGCATCGAGCTAGAGGAGCTACGAAGCGACGGTCCAGCCCCGGACGCTCGCACTCTGCTCCAGGTCCTCGTGGCAGAGGACGCAAAGTCGCGACGGGAGGTGGAGAAGGGAGCCGTGGTAGCGGAGAATCACGCGCGTGCTGCTGGGGATGTCACAAAAAAAGCACGTGGCACCGTCTGCGAGTTCTTTCTTCCCGCAGCGTACGCACCAGACCACGCTCTCCGTCAGGGGCACAAGCTCGTGCGTCCCTGGTTCACAGAACCGGTCTAGCCAGTGTTCTACCCAACTCCCCTGTAGGGGCATGACACCTCACTCGGTCGTTAGCTGCCGATGGGTCGAGCGCTCACCCCTGACACTACGTGTTACGGCTTCTCCCATGGCCACGCACAGGCCTGCGAAGAGCACGAAATCACCGATACTGTAGATGTTCTTGCCGATTATGGGAAGCGTTATGAAGAACCGATCCGAAAGCAGTTCGAACCTGATGTCGTCTCGCCGGAGAAGGATGTCCTTCGAAAGCGCCAACGGCTTGCCGAGGTCATCGTCGGTTACCTGGTAGATGCCCGATTCCTGGAGCTTTTCGATCGAAATCGGCATCAATCCGCCGTGAGCGAGCATGGGCAGCAAATTCATTGCCACGCCCAGCGCCACTATCCACGCACCGACCCATTTCTTCCGCAGCTTGAGGGCTACCAGCCCCACACCAATCGTCGTCAGCGCGAATATCGTCCGCCGGACATCCGATTCCCAGCCTTCGAGGGCAAACGCTCGTACCGAGACTCGTTGGGCGACCATGCAAACGACCGCAATACCGAACCACTTGACCTCCGGTGGCAGGCCTTCCTTTGCAGGGGCCACGTCCGACGCGGGAGCAGGCGATTCAGCCGACGCTACCGTCTTCAACTACCAGGGCTGAAGCGGAGCCATGGAGCCGAGGGCAACGGCGGCGAGGGCGAGAACGGCAAACATCGTAGAAAAAGCACGCATTAGAGGACTCCTGGGACTTGGTTCGAACGGCTGGAAG
>JBBSKE010000392.1:0-3787 GCA_038256595.1 Tepidiformales bacterium
CGTGTGGGCGGGCTCCATCGCCAGCGCGTTACCGCGATGGCCTCGGAGGGCGACATGGACGTGCCCAGCCGCCACGCTGGTTGCCCGGACACCACCTGGGCACGCTCCCTCGGTCGGTCGCGTTACTGACAGAGTTGCATGACGCGCCTCGAGTGGGCGGCAACAGTGCACAGCGATGTTAGACCTGGGCTCCGAACAGGGCAGGGCCAACCGGCCCAGCACGAACCGTCAGTAACGCGACCGCCGTAGGGAGCGTGCCTCCCGTTGTCGTGGCACCCAGCCCGGCGGCAGTTGGTCCTGTGCATCGAGAGGGAACAATCTGCGCGGTCCCATCGTCTGGAAGAGCATGAACAGCAAGTATTTCACCCGCATCAGCATCGTCGCTGTCGCCGCCCTCGTTGCGGTGGCCGCGTTCGTCTACTTCAGCCGCGACGACGAGACGTCCGCTACCGGCAACGGCCGGACACAGGTAATCGCGCCCATCGAGAGCGTGGAGATCCTCACCCTGGAGAGCTTTCCGCCGCAGTACACGGTCCACATCGTCTCGGGGCTGCCTTCGGGCTGCGCTGCCTTCGAAAAGGCGGAAGTCACCGGCCGAACGGGCAATACGATCACGATTTCCGTCACGAACACCATGCCGGCGGACGAAGACGTCGTCTGCACCGCCATCTACGGCATGCAGGAGTCGAACGTGAGCCTCGGCAGCGACTTCACCTCGGGCCAGACCTACACGGTCGATGTGAACGGCACCATCGCCACGTTTGTCGCCCAGTAGGACGGCTCTTGGGCGGCCACGTCATACCATGCAGGGCTGGCAAGATTCGAGCGGATCTCGCCGGCCCTTCGTTTTGTCCACGAAGCTCGCGCGCGAGCGGTCAGCGCGGCTGGAAAATCTCGATCGGGTTGCCTGAGGGATCGTCGCAGAGGACCTGGCTGCCCCCGGGTCCGACGAAGATCTCGTTGCGGAAGGGCACATTGGCCGCTTTCAGCCGGTCGTAGAGCGCCTGGATGTCCTCGACCTCGATGACGAAGCGGTTCCAGCCGCCTGATTCGGGCGTGCGGCCATCGAGCATCGGCCGCGCCGCCGAGGAGGTTGGCCCCGAGAGCCAGAGGGTGAGGTTCGCGTAGGTGACCATCGCGATGGCCGGCCCCATGCGTTCCTTCAGCTCGAAGCCGAGCGCACCGATATAGAACTCGAGCGCGGCGTCCACGTCGTGGACCATGTATCGGATGCTGGTGCTGGCCATCGGGTGCCTCGTCCGGGGAGAAGATGGGCCAGCATAGCGCCTTGTGCCGTCGTGCTGCGAATGGCGATGTCACCGGGGGAGCCAGGCCGCCCCCGCATGGCCAACTGCGCCGAAATCACGCCGTCGTAGCAGCCGTCCTCCTCCCGCTGGGGGAACCGATTTCGCTGCAGGGATGCTCAACTGGATGTACTTCACATCACCGGTTCAGGAGCATTGCCATGACCACCGTACACCGCGCGGCCACCGCCGCCGACTTCCAGCAGGCGACGTCCCTGCTCCGCGAATACGCCGATTGGCTCCAGCTGTCCACCGGCATCGACCCGCTCGCAGTGCTGCCAGGCTTTGCCAGCGAAGTCGAATCGCTCACTCGCAGCTACCGCTCTTCGAATGGCGCGCTCTTCATTGCGACGAACGCCGTCGGACGAGCCATCGGCGTTGTGGCAATCCGGTTGCACGACGACGGCACGAGCGAACTCAAGCGCATGTACGTGCGGCCCGCGACGCGCGGCGGGGGCATCGCCGACCAGCTCATCTCGGCAGCGGTCGAATACGCCCGGGCGCGGGGCAGCCATTGCACCTGGCTCGAATCGAAGCACGGGCTCATGGACGCCGCGATCGCGGTCTACCGCCGCAATGGGTTCGTCGAAGTGCCCGAACCCGGCCGCACGATGCAGTTCGACGGCATCATCGTGATGGAGCGCGTCTACGAGGCGGCGCAGAAAATCGCCTGACGTCGTTCGGCTGCAGAACTCCAGCACTCTATGCCAAAGGTTCAACGCTGAACGATATATCGTTTGGCGACTGAGCTTCTTTGACGCTGCCTCGGCGTACCTCGCTAACGCAGAGACAGGCGGCCACTCTTTCGAATGGCCGCCTGTCTCGTTGGGAGTACGCGCGAACGGACTCACTGGAGGGCTTGGGGCTTAGACCTCGCGGAATTCGCCTTCGACCGCGCCGTCGTCGGCCGGTGCGCCACCAGCAGCGGCGCCCTGGAAGCCTTCTTCCGGGTTGCCGGCGCCAGGTGCGCCATAGACCGCTTCGCCAATCTTCTGCATCGACAGGCTCAGGGCTTCGAGGGCCCCGCGCAGGCGGTCCGTGTCTTCCGCCTCGATGGCGCTGCGGACATCCGCGACCTTCGCCTCGACTTCGGTCTTGAGTTCCGCGGACACCTTGTCGGCGTTGTCGCGGAGGGTGCGCTCGGCCTGGTAGGCGGTGCTGTCGGCCGTGTTCTTCAGCTCGATGAAGTCGCGCTTGCGCTTGTCCTCGTCGGCGTGGAGTTCAGCCTCGCGGGTCATGCGATCGATCTCGTCCTTGGAGAGCCCGCTGCTCGCCTGAATGGTGATCTTCTGCTCGCGGCCTGAGCCCTTGTCCTTGGCGGAGACGCTGACGATGCCGTTCGCGTCGATATCGAAGGTGACTTCGACCTGCGGCACACCGCGGGCGGCCGGGAGAATGCCATCGAGGATGAAGCGGCCAAGCGACTTGTTGTCGGTCGCCATCGGCCGTTCGCCCTGGAGGACGTGGATCTCCACGCTCGGCTGGTTGTCCGCGGCGGTGGAGAACACCTGGCTCTTCGCCGTCGGGATAGTCGTGTTGCGGGTGATGATGGGCGTCGCGACGCCGCCGAGGGTCTCGATGCCCAGGGTCAGCGGGGTGACGTCGAGCAGGAGCACGTCCTTCACTTCGCCCTTGAGCACGCCGGCCTGGACCGCGGCGCCAATGGCGACCACTTCGTCCGGGTTCACGCCCTTGTGGGGCTCCTTGCCGAAGAAATCGCCGACCAGCTTCTGGACCGAGGGCATGCGCGTCATGCCGCCCACGAGGACGACTTCGTTGACTTCGCCAGGCTTCTTGCCGGCGTCGGTGAGGGCCTGCTTCACGGGGCCGAGGGTGCTCTGCACGAGGTCGCCTACGAGCTGGTCGAGCTTGGCCCGCGTGATCGTGACGTTGAGGTGCTTCGGGCCGCTGGCGTCGGCGGTGATGAACGGCAGGTTCACGTCTGTCTGCTGCGCGCTGGAGAGCTCGATCTTCGCCTTTTCGGCCTCGGCCTTGAGGCGCTGGAGGGCCTGGCGGTCCTGCTTGAGGTCGATGCCTTCGGCCTTCTTAAACTCGTCGATGAGCCAGTCGATGATGCGCTGATCGAAGTCGTCGCCGCCGAGGTGGGTGTCGCCGTTCGTGCTGAGGACCTGGAAGGTGCCTTCGCCGAGTTCGAGGATCGAGATGTCGAAGGTGCCGCCGCCGAGGTCGTAGACCGCGATCACTTCGTCGTGGCGCTTGTCGAGGCCATAGGCGAGCGAGGCTGCGGTCGGCTCGTTGATGATGCGCAGCACTTCGAGGCCGGCGATGCGGCCCGCGTCCTTGGTGGCCTGGCGCTGGGCGTCGTTGAAGTACGCCGGGACGGTGATCACGGCCTTGCGGACCTTGTGGCCCAGATAGCTCTCGGCGGCCTCCTTGAGCTTTCGGAGCACCAGGGCCGAGATCTCGGGGGGCGTGTAGTCCTTGCCCTGGACGCGGACCTTGACGAAGTCGCTGGCCCCCCC
>JBBSKE010000393.1:0-3786 GCA_038256595.1 Tepidiformales bacterium
TGGCGCGGCTGCACGAGCACGACGTCCCGGCATCGCTCGTGAACGGCTACGTCGACATGATCACCGACGAACAGGCGGCTGCGAACGGCTACATCCTCGAGATCGACCATCCCCAGTTCGGCCCGATGAAAATCGTGGGCCCACACGTCCAATTCAGCGAAATGCCGGCGGTCGTGGGCCAGGCGGCTCCGTTGTTCGGCCAGCACACACGGGAAGTCCTGCTCGAGGCTGGCTACTCCACGGAGGAGATAGACACGCTCGCCGCGAACGGCGCGGTCCTCTGTGCGCCTCCGGCAGAGTGAGCCGTGCGCCAGGAGTCAGCGCCGTTCGATGAGTTGCGGAGGCTGGCCGAGTGCCCGAGTGAAAGCGTCGCGGATGTGGTCGGCCGAGACTGGCAGGTAGGTGCTGAGGGCGAACGTGGCGTTGCCGGTGCGCAATTCGAACACCCACTGGTCGTCATCGGGTTCGCCATACTCGCGCACGATCTCGTGGATCTCGGTGACCAGCGTCTCGGACGAAAACCAGAGTACGTGGCGGCCGCCTTCGACGTGCAGCAGCGCCCCGCGTTCGTGGATGGTGTCGTATTCGTTGCGGCCGAAAAGGTAGTCGAGCGCGAATCCCAGGACCGTGGCGAGCGCCACGCCGGCCGCCGCCAGCAGGTATGTCCGTGGTTCGGGCTGAAACAGCGCCACCAACAGCCACGGCAGCGAAAAGACCCCCGAGAGCAGCAGCGACCGAACCCCGCGCGAGTCCGGCGGCTTGCGGTAAAGCACGCGGCCCAGGCGTTCCGGCGATGTCGAGGCGAGCACTTGTGGCACCTTTGAATCTAGCAGCGACGCGGGAGCGATCGGATGAACAACGCGGGAACCGATTGGTGTCTGTTCGACCGGCCCGGTTTGAGTCGAGTGAACAGTTCGGGTAGGGTTCGCGCAGCCGCCTCTGGAGAACCAAATGACCGCAACGCCTGCTATTGATTGGACATCCTACACCGACGAAGCGATCGATTTGCTCTGTTCGTACATACAGATCGATACGTCGAACCCTCCGGGGCGGGAGCGCTACGCCTGCGAGTGGCTTGGCGGCCTCCTCGAGAAGGAAGGCATCCCCTTCGAACTGTTCGACGCTGGGAACGAGCGCTGGACGCTGCGCGCCGTCCTCCCCGGCGATGGCTCGAAGCGGCCCCTCATGCTCCTCAACCACACGGACGTCGTGCCCGTTCAGCGCGAATTCTGGAGCGAAGAGCCGTTCGCCGGGCTGATCAAGGATGGACACATCTGGGGCCGCGGCGCGCTCGACATGAAGAGCCTCGGCATCGCCCAGCTCATGACCTTTATCGCCTTCAAGCGGAATAACGTGCCACTGACCCGCGACCTGGTCTTCCTCGCGGTCGCCGACGAAGAGGCAGGCAGCGAATTCGGCATCCACTGGATGGAGACGAACCACGCCGACAAGCTCGAATGCGAATACGTGCTCAACGAGGGTGGCGGCGGCACAACCGAGATGTTCGGCGTCGTGCGGCCGGTGTTCAACGTCGCAGTCGCCGAAAAGGGGCCACTCTGGCTCAAGCTCATCGCCGAGGGGCGGCCGGGGCACGCCTCTGTGCCGCATTCGGACAACGCCCTCGATCGGCTCGTCCGCGCGATGTACCGCGTCCAGGAATGGAAGCGCGAAATGGAAGTGTCGCCGACACTGACGGAGTATTTCCGCCGACTCAAGCGCGCCGGCATCTTCAAGGGTGAAGCGACGCTTGAGGGGCTCACGAAAGAGGCCGAGCACGACGACCGCGTGCGTGCGCTGCTCACGAACACCATTAGCGCGACCATGACATCGGCCGGGATCAAGCAAAATGTCATCCCCGCCTTCGCCGAAGCGTGGCTCGACTGCCGCCTCCTCCCAGGCGTCGACCCGGACGAGTTCCAGGCCCAGATAGCGGCCGTCATCGATGACGAGAAGGTGCGAATCGAACGCATCTACGCGTCCTCCTCGGGGGTGAATTCGTTCGACACGGAGCTATTCGGCGTGATCGAGGATGTCATCAAGGAGCACGTCGAGGAGGCGGTTGTAGTGCCGGGAATCACCGTCGGCTTCACCGATAGCCGGGTCTTCCGCAACCGCGAAGTGATCGCCTACGGGTTCTCCGGCGGCCTGACCGAGCCAGAGCTTGGGCGCGGCGTCCACGGCCACAACGAGCGCGTGGGAATCGAAAGTTTTCGCTTGAATTGCCAGGTGGTGTACGAAGTCGTCCGGCGAATGTGCGTCCCGGGCTAACGGTTCGCGAAACCCGCACGGTTGGGCACTACCTTGAAGCCACGTAGACTCGCCCGTATTCGGGAGGGATAGGCATGGCTGGAGCACTCGACGGCGTCAAAGTTCTCGACTGTACGCAGATCATCGCGGGGCCACTTTCTGGGGCGCTGCTGTCCGAAATGGGCGCGGAAGTGGTCAAAGTTGAACCCCTGGAGGGCGAACCCTGGCGGCTGCAGGCAGAACTGATTCCCAAAGAGAGCCGCAACTACCTCACCCAGAACCGCGGCAAGCTGAGCCTCGCCATCGACCTCAAACACCCGGGTGCGGCCGACGTGCGCGAGGCGCTCATCCGCTGGGCCGATGTGGTCATCGCGAACTACCGCCCCGGCGTGGCCGAACAACTCGGCGTCGACTACGAATCGGTCCGCAAGATAAATCCGCGCGCCATCCACTGCGAGAACACCGCGTTTGGCAAGCAGGGTCCGGATGCGAACCGGCGCGGCTACGACATCATCGCCCAGACCATGAGTGGCGTTGCGACTTCAAACCCGAACGTGCGCGACGGCCTGCCAGTCATCGTCGCCTTCGCCCCGGCCGATGTCGTCACCGGCGTGGCGATGGCCTGGGCGATCAGCGCCGCGCTCTATCACCGCGAGCGGACGGGTGAGGGCCAATCGATCAATACGAGCCTCCTGCTGACCTCCATGTTCCTCCAGGGTGCGACCCGCGAGATCAGCGCCCTCGACGTCGAACCACGGATGGTCTGGCTCGAAAAGCTGAAGGCGGCCCGCCAGCGCGGCGCGAACATCGAGGAGATCTACGCGGAGAAGCGTAGCCTCTCACCGGAACTGACCGGCAACGTCTACTACCGGCCCTACCAGGCTTCCGATGGTTATGTCTCAGTCGGTTGCCTCGGCCCCGGGCCGCGCGAGAAGTTCCGCAGGGCGCTCGATATCAAGGACCCGCGCTACGAGGCCGATTTCGAACGCACCCCGGAGGCTCTTGTCGCCGCCGGCAACGAGATGACGCGAATTTGCGAGGCGATCTTTCGCAGGAAGACTGTGCAGGAGTGGGTGGACTACCTCTCGCCGCTGGATGTGCCGGTCGGCCCGCTGCGCTTCGTCGACGAACTCTGGGAAGACCCCCAGGTGCTCGCGAACGGCTACATCGCCGAGTACGACCACACCCTGCTCGGGCCACTCCGCGGTCCGGCGCCGATTGTCTCGATGTCGGCCACGCCAACCCGGATCCAGCGCGCCTCCCCGGCGCTTGGGGAACATTCCGACCAGGTACTGGCTGGCCTCGGCTATTCGAGCGAGGCGATCGAACAGATGCGCTCAAGCGGCCTGATTCGCTAGAAATGGGCAAGAGATGGTCAAATTCTTTCGCATTAACCTGGCATGTGCGCGTTTAACCCGCCCTTGCCGGGTCTGCATCATACTTTAACCAATGCACCTGCCTGACTCAGTAATAGACGGCCGGTACCGGGTTGGGCGGCAGCTTGGGACTGGCGGCGCCTGCGATGTCCTGCTCGCGGAA
>JBBSKE010000394.1:0-3785 GCA_038256595.1 Tepidiformales bacterium
GGCAACGAACTGCGGGCAGCGCTCGCCGAGGCCTGGCGCGAGTTCCGCGATAGTCCCACGGCCGAGGTCGCCATCTACACCGGCGCCGGGCGGGCGTTCTGCGCGGGCGAGGATATGAAGGAGTCGCTCACGCGCGGCGCCCCGGGCCTCCCGGCGGACATCGGCGAGGACCCGTACAACAACGGCACGCTCGACAAGGTGGTCATTGCCGCGATCAACGGCTTCGCGATGGGCGGCGGCTTCATGATGGCCGAGCGCGCCGACCTGCGAGTTGGCGTCCGCGGCGCGATTTTCGAGATGTCCGAGGCGAAGCGTTGGCTCCTAGGCGGCTACCAGCACGGCCACATCGGCAACCTGCCGCACACAATCGCGACCGAGATGGCGTTCGCCTACCGCCAGGATGCGCAGCGGATGTACGAACTCGGCTGGCTCAACCGGATCTGCGAGCCGGAGGACCTGATGAGCACGGCGATGGAGATGGCGAACCACCTCCTGACCCTGCCGCCAGCCTCGCGCGTGAACACGCTGCTGATGATGCGCGCGATGCGTCCCCGCGTGCCGGACCAGCTCGAGGACCTCGCCGCGCGGCTCAAGGAGCATGGCGACAAGAGCGACCTCATGGAATCGCGCGCGGCCTTCGCCGAAAAGCGCACACCCTCGTTCAAGGGCTGGCTCGACGCGGGCGACCGGGCGAAAACGCCACGGGAGTAATTCGCGGACGCAGGTCACGGCATTCGCGCTAGCTTTTCCCCTCGGTTTCGGCCATGTTGCCGTAGTCGACGCCGCCCGCCCGCTCGTACTTGAGCAGGACCACTCCCTGGTCGAACGAGCGTGACTCGACGAGGGTCATCGCGGCCGGGGCGATGCCTCCCTCGAAGAGCCGCTTGCCCGAGCCGAGCAGCACCGGGTAGAGCAGGATGTTCAAGCGGTCCACGAGGCCGTTCGCGAGCAGGGTCTGCATGAGGTTCCCGCTGCCAACGACGTCGAGCTGGGCGTGGCGCTCCTTTAAGGGCGCAATCTCGGCGACGGTGGCCCCGCGAAGGATCGTGGTGTTCACCCAGTCCGCACGCTCGAGGCCCCGGGAGACCACGTACTTCGGTGCATTGTTGAACATGCCGGTGAAGGGAATCTCGGGCGAGGCATTCGGCCAGTAGCCGGCGAAGTTGTCGTACGTTTTGCGGCCGAGCAACAGCGCCTCCATCGAGCGGTACTGGTCCGCAACGAGTGAGCCAACTTCCTCGCTGACGTACGGCGCCTGCCAGCCGCCGTGTTCGAAGCCGCCTTCACGGTCTTCGTCCGGGCCACCCGGCGATTGCATAACACCGTCCAGGGTCATGAACTCATGCGCGACAATGATTCCCATTACAACCTCCGGCCATTTGCGACCGGCGGGATAATAGCACCATCGTGGACCAAAAAATCAGCACCGGATGTCACTTTCGCGGCGTCCTGGACCGAACAGGACTCGGCGGCGGATCACATGCGGCGGGCCATCCGGCGACGGCGGCGGAGGAACATGCCTCCGAATGGGCGAAGTGGGCGGCGGAAGAAGAATCGCATGGGAGTTGCTCCGGGACAGGTTGGCCGCGTGGGCAGCCTCACCATGGATATGGCTCCACCGGGCCGAAAGGTGACGGGCGGCGGCGATTCCTCCGGAGCAGGTTCTCGGGTATGGCGCTCGGAGGTTCGTGCCGGGCGGATTCCTATCGGCGCCAGCGGAAGAAGCTGCGCAGTTTGCGGCGGAGAAAGTAGGCCGCGATTGGGGCGCTGAGGCGGGTCATGATCTTGTTCACTGTGGTCCCCTTGGAGCCGGTGGCTGGATCGAGAGGGTAGCAGGTCGAGGACAGTTTTCGGGACGAACAGGCGAGTGCGGAAGGCTCGAAATCGCGTGTAAGGCGGCGGGCGGGACAAGTACGGTGGCTCCTCGGCCCGGCATGGGGGTTTCCCGCATCGTCCGAGCCGGGATGGCTGCTTAAGGTTCGAATATGGCCGGACAACCGACGAATCGATGGGGAACGCGACGCACGGCTTCGGCCGAGCAGCCGCCTGCGCCGCGCGACGAACGGCCAGCTCCGGCCGCCGCTCCCCAGCCCGGCATCGTCCACCGCAACCGGACAGTAACGCACTCCGACCCGGCAGCGGGCTACACACGGCCGCCCGGGCGAGGATTCGAGCACGAACTCACGCGCGCGACCGAGGACAGCCGTCACGAAGCCGCCACGCCGAGCGAGCCGGTCTACGCCGCACCCACTACACAATCCCTCGAACCGCAGCGGCCTCAGCAGCCCCCGAGGACGCGCAATCGCCAGCCCGCAACTGCTGGGACGAAGCCAGCAAATCCCCTGATGCAGCCGAAAATCCTCGTCCCCGCGCTCATCGTCGTGCTCGTTCTCGGTGCGGCGATGGGGTTCACGCCCGGCAGCGGCGGACGCGGCGAGACGCTCGCTTCCACCCTCGATTCGGCCAGCTCGACGACGGCGCCTCAGGGCACGCTCGCCGCGCTCCCTTCGACCACGCCGATTGCCACCGCGACGAAGAGCACTTCGAACCCGAGCCCGGTGCCCGCGAACCTGACGGTCTCGGCGCTGGCCACCCAGAATGCCAGTGGCGGCGCACCTACGACGGCCAACCAGGCTTCGATCGCCAACCCGAGCGCCGCCCCCGGCACAACGACCGTCGACCCCGGCGCGACCAACCAGGTTGCCGGCGTGCAGTCCTCTCCGACCCCGGAGCCAACGATTTCGTACACACCGACGCAGTGCGGCAACATCCAGGAAACGGCCACGCAGGTGAACGTCGAGCAGGTCATCAATGGCGTCTCGGTGAAGGCGACCCAGGCGGCGGTCTACCCGATTTCGTACCTGCGCTGCATCCTGATGGCGACCGGCTCGCGCGATTCGATGGCGATCGCCGGTTCGCTCGACAAGGCAGAGCGCGAGGGCTCGACCCACGGCGCAATCATCGACCTCTGGGTGACGAACAGCCAGAAGGATTTCGCCCAGGTGAACCTGAAGACGGCGATGGTCGCGGCGGTCGGCCAGATGTTCGCACCGATTGCGACGCTGAACGGCCGGGCCGACCTCGTTATTTCCGGCGGGCAGGGACGGAGCGTCGGCCTCGTGGTCGCCCTGACCCAGTCGCTCGACGCCTCGGTCGGGCCGATGACCGTGCAGATCGACGCGCCAATGCTCGGCGGCAAGCAGACACCGGGCAAATACCAGCTCTTCCTGCCGACCCCCTAGTTCGCGCCCAGTCCGGCCGCCGCCCAGCGAATCTCGAGCACGTCCATGATGTCGAAGGTCGCGTCGTCGTTGACGTCGGCATTGAAGGCGATGGGATCAACCGCGCAGGTTTGCGGGAGGCTGCCCGTAGCGAACCCGGCGAGCTGGCGAAGCGCCGCAATCGCATCGAGGCCATCGACATCGTCATCACAATCGACATCAGCGCGCGGGCGGGACTCGATGAGCACGCAGGGCGCCGCCTCCGAGGTGTTGCCCAGCTCGTCCGTCAGCGTTGCGCTGAGGTAGCCGCTCGCGAGCGAAAAGGTGTCTTCGAACACGAGGTCGCCGCTGGCGTCGAGGGCGCGTGTCGCGAATCCGACGACGGTGCGGAGTTCCGGCCGGGCATTCGCAGGTCCACAGGATGAGCTGGAATAGAGGTCGATGCGGACCGGCTGGGAACCCTGTGTGTCGATAGCCAGCGTAACGGCGAGCCCACCGTTCGTGCGCTTCGCCGACTGGATGACGGGGAAGTTGAGGCGGCCATTCGCGCCCGTGTCGAGGTCA
>JBBSKE010000395.1:0-3778 GCA_038256595.1 Tepidiformales bacterium
CCGCAGGCCCGCATCTCCCGATTCGGAACCGGGCGCACCGCACGCAGAAACGCCCCAACATCACTGCCGGGGCGTCTCGAGTCACGAGGGAGCAGGCGCGATGCCTACTTCTTCATGCGGTAGTCGTTGTAGGGGCCGTCGCGCTTGGCGAGGGCTTCCTTCAGGCCGCCGCCGGAAAGTGCAGCCGCCTTCATGCTGTCCTGGAACTTGTAGCTCTCGGCCGTGAACTGGCCCATCGCGTCGAGGTCGGTCGAGCTGCGAACCGAGCTGTAGATGCCCATGTTCTCGTAGAAGCGGTTCATGTTGACCTTGCAGATGGCGAGGTGGTCGGCCGTCATGTTCGCGAAGCGGTCGGCGAAGGCGATAGTGCGCTCGTCGAGCTCTTCCTTCGGCCAGGCGTGGTTGATCATGCCAATCTTCTCGGCTTCGATGCCGGAAATGGAGTCGCCCGTGTAGTAGAGCTCCTTCGCCTTGCGCATCCCGATGACCAGCGGCCAGATCACGCCGTTGCGGGCGACACCAAGGCCCCGGACGCCCGGGTGGCCCATCTGCACGTCTTCGGCGCCAACGACCATGTCGGCCATCATTGCGAGTTCGCAGCCGCCGGCGAGGGCGTAGCCGTGGACCTGGGCGATCGTCACTTTCGCCATGTTCCAGAAGTACATCTGGATGTCCGTAATCTGCTGCATGCCGGTGCGCACGCCCATTACGAGGCGGCGGCCCTGGTCGTCTACAGCCTTGTGGCGGCGAACGACGCCATCGGCGCCCCCGCGAGACGGAGTGAGGTCGTAGCCGGCACTGAAGCAGCGGCCGTTGCCCTTGAGGATGATCACCCGGCAGGTGTCATCCGCTTCGAGGTCGTGGAGCACATCGTTCAGTTCGAACAACAGGTCCTGGGAGAGCGAGTTCATCTTCTCCGGGCGGTTCAGGGTGATGCGGCCCACGCGGCCATCGGTGCCGACGCGGTCGACGATCAGGTTTTCAAGTTCGCGCATTCTTCATTCTCCATGGGTGCTTTGCGTGCCGCGAATTATAGACGCAACACTCGTGAACGTGCTCGCCCTCTTTACACGCCCAACTTTCGCCGCACTAACCTGCCACGGAGTACCCTTTGCGCGTGCAGATCTTCCGCGTCATTTTGTTCCTCATCACCTCCTTCTTCTGCGGAGGCTGCGACGAGGAATCGACCCCGCCGCCCGACTTCGGCCTGCCGATCACCTCGATCACCCTGCGCGCGACCGCGGATTCGAAGCCGGTCCACGTCAGCGTCGAAATCGCATCGACGACACCGCAGCGCCAACAGGGCCTGATGCACCGCGAAACCATGAGCGAAAACCGCGGCATGCTCTTCCTCTTCGCGCAGGACGTGAGCGGCGGCTTCTGGATGAAGAACACGATTCTGCCGCTTACCATCGCCTACATCGGCGCGGACGGCCGCGTGCAGGAGTTACGCACCGGCGAACCGTTCAACGAGACCATCCTCCGGCCCGAACTGCCGTATCGCTACGTGCTCGAAGTGAACGAGGGCTGGTTCGAACGGCACGGTCTCGGGGTGGGCTCGATGGTCGAACTGCCGCCGGGGCTGCCAACTCCCCAGTAGAACCTCAGCGGGTGGTTTCGAAGCGCGCCGGGCATTCAGTGCAGCGCTCATAGGTCGAACTCGGCGCCGCGCAGGAGACACCCACGGCTTCGAGCGCCCGTTTCAGCGTCCAGAGTGGCAGCCCCATGACGCCGCAGTAGCAACCATCGAGCGCCGCGACCGTCGGCAGGTCCTCATCCTGGATGGCGTAGGCGCCGGCCTTATCCAGCGGTCGCCCGCTCGCCACGTAGGCCGCGATCGTCTCCGCATCGAGGTTCGCCAGGAGCACGCGCGAGACGTTCGCCGCGTTCATCTCCTGGTCGCCCGCGATCACGGCGACGGCAGTGACGACGCGGTGGGTGCGCCCCGCCAGCGCGCTCAGCATCTCGACCGCCTCGTCCGCTGACTCGGGCTTGCCGTACGAACGCAGGTCGTCGAACACGATCGTGTCGGAGCCGACCACAACCGCATCCGGGCGGGAGTTCGCGATCTCCCGCGCCTTGCCGCTCGCCAGTATTGCCGCGTCCGCGATGGCGTGGCCGGTCGTCGGTTCCGGGATATCCGAGGGAAGGACATCGAATTCGGGGATAAGCGCCGCCAGCAACTCGCGCCGCCGGGGCGAACCGGAGGCGAGCACGATCCGCTGTGGGCTGCCTGCGCTGTCTACGCCAGCCGCTCGACGAAGACGTCCATGATGCCGCCGCAGATCTTGTCGTCGCCGTCGGTCGGTTCGGTCAGGTCAACGGTGACGATGCGGGCGATGCCGCCGGCCATAATATCCATCGCTTCCTGCCAGACCTCGGCTTCGCCACAGCCGCCGCCGATGGTGCCGAAGAAGGTGCCATCCTTGCGGACGACCATCTTCGCGCCGGTCTTGCGGGGGGTGGAGCCGCGCGTGCGGGCGACGGTCGCGAGGACCACGGGTTCGCCCCGGCCAATTGCGGTCGCAATCTCGCGATAAATCTCTTCCTGCATCGAATCCTCCCGGCGTGAGCCTCTTTCAGTATACCAGCGCGCCCGCGCCGCCGCGCGATTCTGCCGCGCAGTTCGCTGCGAAGAACTCCACATAACTCGACGATGTGCGGGATTACCCTTATTCCTGCCACTTCCACGTTCACCGTCCGCGATTCACCATCGCCCCCGCTTGACTCCCCACCGGATTTCGGCCATAAAGAATCAGTCAACGTGCGCCTATTGTGAGTCGAGACGCAATAGATGCTGGGAGCGTTGGCGGTTTCGTGGACTACAGCGCCCGGCGGGGTGCGTCCATTGGGTCCTTTCGGGGGTTCTATGGCAACTCGTCGCCGGGGAGTGCTCTCTCTCCTCTTTCTGTTCGCTCTGGTCATCCTCGCCGGAATGGGAGGACGCTATGCGTCTGACCCATCACCTGTTCGCGCCCAATCGGCCGGCTCCGAGGGCTTCCAGCGCCCGCTGCCTTCCTACGGGCCGCTTCACATCGTCCCGGGCGATCGTTCGCACGTCGGTTTCGCCCAGGCGAACCCAGGCCTCGCCCTGAACGGCTACTGCATCGCGGTGCAATCGAGCACGGCGACCTCCTCTGGCCCGAATCACGGCTTCAGCGTGTCTGGCGGCTTCATCGCCAACAGCGATCCCTCGCCAAACACCGCTACCGAGCCGAACCTGTTCGACACCGATTACTTCGACAACGGAACATCCCAGACCAACGACGACTACTACTGCGTGGTCGCGACCGCCTCCACGGACCCCGATGACACGGTCATGCGCATCACCTGGACCTACCAGGACGGCCCCGACGTCTTCACCACCGACCCCCTCGATGTCCAGATCGTTCGGGTCACCCTGGTCGGCGTTGATGGTGTGGTTGGCGGCAGCGCCGAAGTCTGCACCGTCGGCTGGGAGCCATCCATTCTCACCGGCCACGACTCCAACGCGAACCAGACCGAACTGACCGACCCTCTCGATGACGTGGTCGAAGCCGACTGGATTATCTCGCCGGCGTCCGTGTACATGCTTCCCGAAGCGAACCCGACGCCATTCAAGAATGGCACGGAGTGGTGCATCACCATCGCCGCAAACGAGACCACGCTCGGCATCTCCGTCGAGCTTCGCTATGACGCCGTCTACGACGTCATTACCAACGCGGACGACACGCCGGCCCTTGCGCTCGGCGGTCACGTTGCCGGCCCAATTCTCGTCAACATCGTTGAAGTCTCCTAC